>NZ_CAWNTB010000156.1:0-108861 GCF_963877065.1 Vibrio sp. V01_P9A10T6 | reverse complement strand
CCTTACGGTGGTGGTCCTGGAATGCTCATGATGGTTCAGCCTTTGCGCGATGCCATTCATGCAGCAAAACAAGCCGCACCGGGAAAGACGAAAGTCATTTACCTTTCTCCTCAAGGTCGAAAACTCGACCAAAAAGGAGTCGAAGAGCTGGCGACGAATGAGAACCTAGTTCTTATTTGCGGACGCTATGAAGGGGTAGATGAGCGTATCATCCAATCAGAAGTTGACGAAGAATGGTCGATTGGTGATTTTGTGATGACAGGCGGCGAACTGCCAGCCATGACGTTGATTGATTCTGTCTCTCGGTTTGTTCCGGGAGTATTAGGAGATTTCGCATCAGCAGAAGAGGATTCTTTTGCAAATGGCTTGCTAGATTGCCCGCACTATACGCGTCCTGAAGTGTTAGATGGAAAAGAAGTACCTGCGGTACTGAAATCCGGTAATCACGAGGATATTCGTCGCTGGCGGCTGAAACAGTCGTTGGGCCGAACTTGGCATAGAAGGCCAGAGCTCCTGGAAAACCTAGCTCTGACTGACGAACAGGAACTATTACTGGTTGAGTTCATCAAAGAAACTCAAATACATCAGTAACCTATTTAATTTAGTATCAGTTTATTCTAGGAATTTTTAAAATGAGTAACATCATCAAGGCTCTTGAAGAAGAGCAAATGAAACAAGGCCTACCTAAATTCGCACCAGGTGACACTGTTGTTGTTCAAGTTAAGGTAAAAGAAGGTGATCGTGAGCGTCTACAGGCTTTTGAAGGCGTTGTAATCGCAATCCGTAACCGTGGCCTACACTCTGCATTCACTGTTCGTAAGATCTCTAACGGTGAAGGTGTTGAGCGTACGTTCCAAACTCACTCTCCAGTGGTTGATAGCATTGAAGTTAAACGCCGCGGTGCAGTACGTCGTGCCAAACTGTACTACCTACGTGAGCGTTCTGGTAAGTCAGCTCGTATCAAAGAGAAACTTGCTAAGAAGTAATGCTATAAACTAGCGTTCTCATAGTAATAAACAGGGGTCGAGTAATCGACCCCTGTTTTTATATGTGTTTTATATGTGCGCTAATATTGATCTTCTGACCAACCATCACTGTCTGACATATCCGGTGCACCGGGAATACTTTTTTCCTCATCGGCCCACTCGCCAAAATCGATCATCTGACACTGTTTGGAACAAAAAGGACGATAAGGGCTCTGTTCTCCCCATTTGACATCGGCTTTGCACTGCGGGCATTTTACAATGGTAATTTTCTTTGACATAACGGACTTCAAGTAACGATGGATAGGCGTAAGTGTATTACCTAACGCAATGGAAAGTAAGAGTCAGTCGGGAATTGAAGCGGAATTGATTAACAGCAGACGGCGAGATCAAACTCGATATCGCGCCCTGTTGCTTGGCCTGATTGGAATTCGATAAACTTAATCGCGAAGCGATTTTTATGTCCTGAGATCATGGGGTATACCCCATACTCAAGTGGGATCGACAAGCGCAAGATATTGGCGTCTTCTGCATCGCTTTGATAAAAACCTAATCGTGCTAGGCGTGCTTTAAAATGGCCCGTTTCGCGGGTTAACTTCAACCAAAGTTGCAACGCATCTGATAACGGTCGCAGCGTTTCCATCCATTGGTGCGCATCTTGGGTCTTCTTTTCTATCGGAATGTGTAGCCAGTAGTGCAGCGCTGGTAGGTCGAAACAGCATGACCCGCCCGGCAAATTAAAGCGTTGGCGAATCGTGCTTAAGAAACGATCTTCTTTGAGTGATTGGCCAAAGCGTTCAGCGCTCATTAAATTACGATGCACCTCGTCGATCTCTTCAAGGAGCGATAGCAACATTTCTTGATCAACACCATCCACATTGAGCCAGCTACGGTAGTTCAAACGCTGTTTTTCAATATCTTTAGCCAACTCGCTTTTGAGTTGGATCTGTTCGAAGATTTCGAGTAAATCAAACAATGAACGAAAGAAGAGTTGGTGTTGAATACCGTCACGAAACTGAGCGGAATGCATCAACTGGTTAAGCAGCGCTTCGACTCTTAAATAGATACGAGTTTTTTCGTTCAGTGGGTGTTCAAACTTATGCGTGGTCATCTAGCTAGCCTTAGGTCCGGTCTGGGTTATTCTTACAGACTTAGGCTGCATATGGCTAGATACTTTTTGTGTAATTCTGTGATTTGAGGCAAAAGTTTTTGGTTTTCTGCGCTATTTTTAATCACATCGTCAGCGTATTGCAATCTTTGCTCACGGCTCGCTTGAGCGGCTAAGATCGAACGGACTTGTTGCTCTGATACCTTGTCTCTTGCCATAGTGCGAGCGATTTGGGTTTTTAGATCAACATCAACCACTAAGATGCGATCGACTAAGGTTTGTAGGTTATTTTCTATCAATAATGGCACAACCAATAAAGCATAAGGCGAGGTGGTTTTTGCTAAATCAGCAATCATTTTTGCACGGATCATTGGGTGAAGAAGCTGATTAAGCCAAGCCTTTTCTTGCTCATCAGCAAAGATCTTTTCTCTTAACGCGGTGCGATCCAATTGTCCATCGGGATTTAATATGGTGAGGCCAAAGTGCGCGCAAATCGCCGTTAATCCTTCACTACCTGGTTCGACGACTTCTCGAGCGATGATGTCAGCATCCACGACATCTATCGAGAAATTCTGCTGAAATAAATGAGCAACGGTGCTTTTTCCGCTGGCAATCCCGCCGGTTAAACCCACCACTAACCCCATGACGATAACCCCATAATTGAACCTAAATACCAACTCATAATATCGTTACCCCACAACAAGGTTAGCCAGCCAGCAATGGCGAGATAGGGGCCAAAAGGAAAGGCTTTGTCGATCCCTTTTTTTTGCAAGCGCAATTGAATTAGGCCAAAGACAATGCCAACCACAGATGACATGAGAATGATGATGGGCAGATATTGCCAGCCCAACCAAGCGCCGAGAGCAGCCAGCAGTTTGAAATCGCCATAACCCATTCCTTCTTTGCCTGTGACGAGTTTAAACAGCCAATAGACCGACCATAAGCTCAGATAGCCAGCAATGGCGCCGATCACCGCATCTTGCAAACTGACTGGGCTAATGTGCATCAATGATAAGCTGAGGCCCGCCCACAGCAGTGGCAGTGTCAGCTTGTCGGGTAACAGCATGGTATCGAAATCGATAAACGTCGCCGCGATGAGCACAAAAGTGAAAAACAATAGCGCTAGTGAAAAATAACTAAAACCGAAGTGGCTAGCCACGACAAAGCTCATAGTGGCGGTGAGCAGTTCAATCAAAGGATAGCGTGCACTGATCGGGCCTTGGCAACGGGAACATTTCCCTTTTAAAAAGAGCCAACTGAGTAGCGGAATATTATCAATAATACGGATTGGCGTATCACAGTGTGGGCAGCTAGAACGAGGGACACTGAGCGTGAGTTGCCCTTCCGGTGGCGCAATGTGATATTCGGGAAAGCAGTCAGCGCACTCTTGTCGCCATTCTCGCTCCATGATTTTGGGTAGACGATAAATGACCACATTGAGAAAACTCCCCACGATTAAGCCAAACAACGCTGCAAAAAGTGGAAAGAGCCAAGGGTAATAAATAAAAACTTCCATGCACAGACTCGATAATTAAAAGATTAGCAGTGCTAATACTATCCTAATACACTCATTAAGTTAAAGATGGGCAAGTACATTGCCACCACTAAACCGCCGACCACCGTACCCAAAAAGACAATGATCAATGGTTCGAGAATTTTGCCTAAGTTATCGACGGTATTATCAACTTCAAATTCGTAAATGGTGGCGACTTTATTGAGCATGTCATCCAATCGGCCTGATTCTTCACCAATCATCACCATTTGCAGCACCATTTCGGGAAAGGCTTCGGTATTACGCATCGCAATATACATTGGCATGCCAGCTGCCGTATCACGATAGACCTCATTAATCGCCGTCTCAAAATGGACATTGCCAGCGGTTTTGGCGGTGGTTTTTAAGCTGGCTAAAATCGGAATGCCTGCACTAAAACTGGTGGCGAGTGTGCGACTGAATTTAGCAATAGAGGCTTTGCCTATCACCCCGCCAAGAATGGGAAACTTTAATCCTAATCGGCTGGTTTTTAAGCGTATTAAAAAAAATTTTTGGCGTACTGCTTTCACGGCAATTGTGGTGAGGATTATGATGATGAGTACCCACAAACTGTAACTTTGCACCCAATGAGAGAGTTTCAATACTTGCTGTGTAAACCAAGGTAATTCGGCTCCGAATCCTTTGAACATGCTTTCAAACTCAGGGATCACCATAGTAAGCATTAAGTAAGAAACACCTAACGCGACCAACACCACCATGGTTGGGTAGATGAGCGCTTTAATGACTTTAGCGCGCAGTTGTTCACTTTTTTCTCGATAAGTCGCTAGCCGCTCAAACACTTCAGCCAAGTTACCTGACTGTTCACCTGTGTGAATGAGATCAACATACAAGGTATCGAAATGGGTGCTGGCGGTACGCATCGCTTTGGAAATTGGCGTTCCGGCTTCAACCCCTTTGGTGACTTGCGACAAAATGGATTTCATTTCGGCTTTGCGATGGTTATCTCCGACCAGTTTTAAGGCTTGCACGATGGGCACGCCCGTGGTCAGCATGGTCGCCAATTGGCGTGTCAGAATGGTGATGTCTCTGGCCTTCACGCGATGAGTCAAGCGGGTGATAAAAGAGACGCCCCCTTTTTTGATTTTTTTGATTTGAATGTGCTGTTCTTTAAGTTTGTCACGCACTTCCAGTTCGGTTAAAGCGAGAGTTTGGCCAGATACTTTTTTGCCCGAACTATTGATGCCTTTCCAACGATAATTTTTGAGTTCTGATTTGATTTTTGTGTTCATACAATAGAGTCACTCAATGGCTAGCTAAGAGGGATCAAAGCGTTAGAAATAGAGCACGCGTTGCAGCTCTTTGAAGCTGGTTACGCCGTTTTTGAGCTTTTCAATGCCTGATTCTTGTAGTGTCTGCATTCCGTTGGTTTTCGCGATCTGCTCTATTTGATGAATGCTTGCTTTTTGCATAATCGCTTCGGCCAGCTGTGGGTTAAACGCCATCACTTCATAAATGCCGACTCGACCTGAATAGCCCCCTGTGCATTCGTTGCAACCATGCGGGTTCGCTTCATAAATGGTTTCTGTCGCTAGCAGCTGAAAATGTTGCTGCAATTGCATTGAGGGCACGACGGCAATTTTGCAGTGCCGACAAAGGCGACGAGCCAAACGTTGGGCAATAATTAAACTGAGTGAAGAGGCTAAGTTAAACGCTTCAATTCCCATATTACTTAAGCGAATCACCGTTTCGGCGGCGGAGTTAGTATGCAAGGTAGAAAGAACTAAATGCCCGGTTTGTGCTGCTTTCACGGCGATTTCGGCAGTTTCTAAATCGCGGATTTCGCCAACCATTACAATGTCGGGATCTTGCCGTAAGAAGGAGCGTAATGCTTGCGCAAAGCCAAAGCCAATTTTTGGCTGCACTTGAACTTGGTTGATACCGGATAAGTTAATTTCTACCGGATCTTCAGCGGTGGAAATGTTCACTTCAGCAGTATTTAAAATGCGTAGCCCCGTATAGAGCGAGACGGTTTTTCCGCTACCCGTCGGGCCCGTCATTAAAATCATCCCTTGTGGTTTTTTCAGCGCAGCTAAGTAGAGTTGTTTTTGCTGGTCGTTATAACCCAACTTGTCGATATCTAAGTTAGCAGCACTGCTATCAAGTAGGCGCAGTACGATTTTTTCACCCCATAAAGTAGGGAGGCTGGAAACGCGCATATCGATGGCGGTGTCTTGATTCAACCGCAGTTTAATTCGTCCATCTTGTGGTAAGCGCCGCTCGGCAATATCGAGTTTGGATAAAATTTTAAGCCGCGCGGCAAGCCGGCGACTTAAGTTGCTTGAGGGACGCTGCGTTTCCACCAAAATACCATCACAGCGCAATCGTACTCGGTAAAGCGCTTCGTACGGTTCGAAATGGATATCGGATGCGCCTTTTCGCACCGCATCAAGCAGGATTTGGTTAATAAAACGGCTGACTGGTGCGTCATCTTGGCTGAGGTCTTCAATCGATTGAATCTCATCATCAGACAGCTTAACTAAGTTCGCCAGTTCATCTTGGCTGATCTCTTTCCCTGAAGAAGAGGATCCTTGAATTGTTCGGCCATACAAGCGCCGGATGGCTGCTTGCAGCGCTTTGTAGTCGGCTAAAACCAGTTCGACTTGTAAGCCTGTCGCGAAGCGAAAATCATCTTCCACTTGTAAATGGGTCGGGTCGGAAACCGCGATGGTCAGGGTTTGGCCATTATGGGCAATCGGCAGTGCTTGGTAACGGGTGATGAGATCACGCAAACCAAGCTGTTGGCAGAGCTGTGGGTAGTCGTAGCGGGTTAAGTCGGTGTCCGGTAAGCCAAAAAGGGTACTTAACTGCTCAGTCAGATCATGAGGATGGAAAAAATCCAAAGCGAGCAAAGCTTCTGGCACACTCGCACCAGACGCTTTGATATGTTCAATAACTGCGTGTTCTTGCGTCGGGCTCAATATCTGAGCCTGACGCAGAATCGCAGGGAGGTTGGTTAGCATTTGTATTTCTTAGCTACAACCTTTAGGTGTAGTGTCAGCAGTGACTGCGGTGGCTGAATTTTTTGTTATCGAGCACACCCATCCATTGGATGATTTGCTGTACTTAATTACTGCAGTGTTTACCGAAGAGTTGTCGAATGTGAAATTTGCACTAGCAGTGCTGACCGTTAAGTCTGCTAATGTTATGTTGCCTAAACCACTCATGGTTTCTGTTGCGCCAATATTAGGCAGACTCATACCAACATAAGTCCCATTTTCTTGATAGTGCATATCTATGTTAGTTAGTAAGCTTCTTAAAGTAGCAGCACCTGTGGCTAATTCGCTTTTAGTTACATAACTTTTATAAGCAGGAACGGCAATCGCAGAGAGTACGCCAATAATTGCCACCACAATCATCAATTCAATTAAGGTAAAACCACTTTGTTTCGTTTTCTTATTTGTGTTCATTATTTGATTTGCTCCGTTTGAACGCATAAGGATGGGCAGAGCATAAGAAGCTTGTGGGTTGGTGGGAATGAGATAAAGAGCAGTGCGCGAGCGATTTGGATTTTTTACCTGTTTAGTTGCATATATCAATCACTGAAATACGACTGACTTAAAAATGCCGTCTTGCTTTTGATACGCAAGCAATAAAAAAGGAAGCTCGTCCAGCTTCCTTAACCATTTGAAATTTTTGATCTTTATTCCAATAATTGATGTAATTAATTACTGAAAGCGCATTGAGAGATCGAGTGCTTTAATGTGCTTAGTCAGCGCGCCGACTGAGATGTAATCGACACCGGTTCGCGCGTAATCGCCAATGGTTTCTAATGTGACGTTACCAGAATTTTCTAAAGCTGCGCGGCCTGCGTTAATTGCTACCGCTTCGCGCATCATCTCAATACTAAAATTATCCAGCATAATGATGTCAGCACCCGCTTGAATCGCCTCTTCTAACTCTTGCAGGCTTTCGGTTTCGACTTCGACGGGTTTACCGGGGTTGAGCTGTTTAGCGGTGCTGATGGCTTGGGTTATACCGCCACAAGCAATGATATGATTTTCTTTAATTAAATAAGCATCAAACACGCCAATACGATGGTTAAAGCCGCCGCCACACGCGACAGCATATTTCAGTGCGCTGCGCAGGCCAGGGATAGTTTTGCGTGTATCAAGTAGTCGGCATTCGGTGCCTTCTAGCTGTTTGGCATACTGAGCAGTAATGCTGGCGCAACCTGACAAGGTTTGAATGAAGTTCATCGCATTGCGTTCACCAGTCAGCAGCGCGCGAGCTGGACCTTCAAGAGTGCACAAAATTTGGTTTGGCTTAACTTGATCACCATCTTGGACATGCCAGTCAATTTTCACTTCACCACCAAGTTGTTTGAAGACTTCCTCTGCCCATGCTTGGCCACAAAATACGCCATGTTCACGGGTGATGAGAGTCGCGCTATTACGCGCATCCGCTGGAATAAGGTTTGCGGTGATATCAGCAGTTGCATCCAAGCTGCCACCGAGATCTTCTCTGAGTGCATCGCTAACGGCACGAGTAATTTCCAATGGGAGTTGCTGTTTCAGATAATCGAGGCGTTGTTGGCTGTTGTGTGTATTTTTCATCGCAAATCTAATATGGTGTTGAACAGAGTGAGAATGATACGCTGAGTTTTACTCAAATTCAGCCACTAATCTCGCATTTCCTCTGGCTAAGGTTCATTTTTGTGTGAGTGTAAGGGGTCAACTGATGATCGATAAAAAGGGTTGGTATCAAAGCGCACGTCGAGTGCCATCGCCGTTTTATGATCAGCGAAGCGATGCGCAAGATATTTCATTGCTGGTGGTACATAATATCAGCTTGCCTCCGGGCCGGTTCGGCGGCCCATATATTGAGCAGTTTTTCACTGGCACGCTTGACCCGAATCAACACCCTTTTTTTCAAACCATCCACCAGATGCGCGTCTCGGCTCACTGCCTCATTCGGCGAGAGGGAGAAGTAGTGCAATTTGTGCCATTTAATGCCAGAGCTTGGCATGCGGGCCAGTCAAGCTTCGCTGGCCGTGCAAAATGCAATGATTATTCGATAGGGATTGAATTGGAAGGGAGCGATGAGACGGCTTATACACCTGCGCAATATCAAGCCTTAGCGACTTTGACGTGTGCATTGCAGCGGCGTTATCCGCTCATCACCAATCAACGCATTACCGGGCATCAATACATTGCACCACTACGCAAAACTGACCCCGGTTTGGTGTTTGATTGGCGTTGCTATCGAGCCTTGTTGGCAGCAAATGGCTAACAACAAATAGCGAACAACGAATTAAATCGAATCGTGATATTCCACTAAAATTTGCTCAACCCAGCATTGAATGCGTTCGTCGCTTTGCTCGTATTGCGAATCTTCATCGAGTGCGAGACCAACAAAGTGGCGGCCATCTTTCGTTAGGGCTTTTGACGCTTCAAAATGGTAGCCTTGGTTGGGCCAGTAGCCAATCAATTGAGCACCAATTTGTTTTAGCTCATCATGCAGCATCCCCATCGCATCGAGGTACCATTCGCCATAACCTTCTTGATCGCCTAAGCCGAATAATGCGACGTACTTGCCGTTTAGCGACACGCCACCGATTTGATCCCATATTGCGCTCCAATCTTCTTGGATTTCGCCAAAGTCCCAAGTTGAGATGCCCAGTATTAAAAGATCATAGTTGCTCATCAAAGAGAGTGGCGTTTCTTTCACATTGTGAATATCCACCAAATCCTCACCGATGAGCGAACGGATCTTCTCTGCTGCCATTTCGGTATAACAAGTTGTTGAGCCGTAAAAAAGACCGATCTTCATAATTTTGTGTTCGTTTTAAATCAAGAATAGTGAATTCTAACCATAAAATGACGCGCTTTGCAGCGATTATCCTGCCGATGATGTTTTTTTATGGTATTAAATCAGTGGCTCACATAACCTGAGCAACTCGATTTTCACCACAGAGGTTTGATGTGTCTGAATATATTTCTCCTGATCAAGGGGTTGTGGAACAGTTTTTAGATGCGATGTGGATGGAGCGTGGTTTAGCTGAAAACACACTCTCATCGTATCGCAATGATCTGACGAAATTGTTGCAATGGATGCAGCACAATAATTATCGCCTCGATTTTATTAGTGTCACTGGTTTGCAGCAGTACCAAACGTGGCTCGCTGATCAAGACTATAAGCAAACCTCGCGGGCGCGCATGTTGTCGGCGATTCGTCGTTTATTTCAATATCTGCACCGTGAGAAACTCCGCGGCGATGATCCGAGCGCGCTCTTAATTAGCCCTAAATTGCCACAGCGCCTGCCTAAAGATTTATCTGAGCAGCAAGTGGAAGATCTATTGAATGCTCCCGATACCAATAATCCTCTAGAATTACGTGACAGAGCGATGTTGGAACTCTTGTATGCAACAGGGCTACGGGTGACCGAATTGGTTTCACTGACCATGGAAAATATCAGTTTACGTCAAGGCGTAGTAAGAGTGATTGGTAAAGGTGGCAAAGAGCGTCTTGTACCGATGGGTGAAAATGCCGTTGATTGGATTGAAACTTTTCTTGAACAAGGGCGGTCTACTCTGCTGGGCGAACAAACGTCGGATGTGGTTTTCCCTAGCCGACGAGCAAGGCAGATGACTCGTCAAACCTTTTGGCACCGAATTAAACACTACGCAGTGATCGCACAAATCGATGTGGAAAAACTCTCTCCACACGTATTAAGGCATGCTTTTGCCACGCATCTACTCAATTACGGTGCCGATTTGCGTGTAGTGCAAATGCTGCTCGGTCATAGTGACTTATCGACCACGCAAATTTATACTCATGTTGCGACTGAGCGACTTAAACAATTACATAGCGAGCACCATCCAAGGGCTTGAAAAGGTGAATTTAATGAGCGTATTACGCCAACTGACTCTTCTTACATTGCCACTTTTTGCTGTGGCGTGTAACGCCGAAACCACAGAGCAAGTGACGTCAACGGCTGTGCAAGCGGCTGCGCTTGATAAAACGGTTTTTGAACAACGTTTTTCTAAACTCGGATTGGAAGTGCTGAGTGTTCAAGCCTCTGATATTCCGGGAGTGATTGAAGTGCAAACTTCCGGTGGCGTGCTGTTTTCTGCGCCTGACGCGAGCCATTTTATCGCCGGAACCTTGTATGAATTAGATAAGAATGGTGGTTATGTCGATGTGTTAGCCAAACGCCAAGCGCCCGTTAATGCGGCGAAGATCGCGCAGTTTGAATCGAGTATGATCGAATACAAAGCCGCTAACGAAAAATACGTGGTGACTGTTTTTACTGATATTACCTGTGGTTATTGCACTCGTTTGCATAGTCAAATGAAAGGGTATAACGACCTAGGGATCACCGTGCGCTACATGGCTTACCCGCGTCAAGGCGTTACGGGGCAGGTAGCTGATCAGATGGCCGCTATCTGGAATGCAGATGATAAAATGGCAGCGATGAATGAGGCAAAAACCAATCATAAGTTGCCAGAAGCAGGGCAGAATATTCAACAGGCTAAGCAGTTGATTACCAAACACTATCAGCTCGGGCGTGAGTTAGGCATCAACGGCACGCCTGCGATTTTCCTACCGAATGGCGAAATGGTTGGCGGTTATTTACCACCAGAGCAATTGTTGCAACGCCTTCAGCAGATTCAATAACTTTAGGAGTCGGGCTTGAGTGTTCTTGAGCCCGCTGATTTATGATTGAAATAAAACAAAGACCAGCCCCCGATCTTTCGCAACTCCCTGACACGATTCCTACACTGCTTAAACGTATCTATATCAACCGTGGTATCACGAACCTTGAACAACTCGACAAGGCCGCGAAAGCACTGCATTCCTACCAACAATTAGGTGGTATAGAGCAAGCGGTACAACTACTTTTTCACGCCATCGAGCAGCAGCAGCGCATCATAGTCGTCGGGGATTTTGATGCTGATGGCGCAACCAGTTGCGCCTTATCTGTTTTGGCGTTGCGAATGTTGGGATCGCACAATGTGGACTATCTCGTGCCTAACCGTTTTGAAGATGGTTATGGCTTAAGCCCTGAAGTGGTCGATCAAGCGATTGAGCTTGGCGCGCAGATGATCATGACGGTCGATAACGGCGTCTCCTCTATCGACGGGGTGCGTTATGCCAAGCAGCAAGGATTGACTGTCTTGGTGACCGATCACCATTTACCGGGACACGAGTTGCCAGAGGTTGATGCGATGGTGAATCCCAATTTGGCTAACTGCCCGTTTCCCTCGAAGGCATTAGCCGGCGTAGGGGTGGCTTTCTATTTGATGATGGCGTTGTGCGTGCATATGCGAAAAAATGGCTGGTTTACTCGACAAGGTACGAGTGAACCCAAGTTGATGGAGCTGATTGACTTAGTCGCACTGGGTACTGTCGCTGATGTTGTGCCGCTCGATGAAAACAACCGCATTTTAGTGCATCAAGGTTTGCAACGCATTCGCGCCGGGCATGCAAGGCCGGGTATTCAAGCTTTGATTGAGGTTGCTAAACGTGACGCGAGGCGTTTAGTTGCCTCGGATTTTGGCTTTGCGTTAGGGCCACGCATCAATGCGGCAGGGCGCTTGGATGATATGTCATTTGGCGTTGAGCTGCTAATGTGCAATGACATTCACGCTGCGCGTAGAATGGCCAGTGAGCTGGATGGCCTTAACCAAACTCGTAAAGAGATTGAAGAGGGGATGAAGCAAGAGGCGCTGGCTTTTTGTGAGCGCTTACAACTGAGTGAAAATAGCGAATTGCCGCACGGTTTAGTGCTGTTTCAACGCGATTGGCACCAAGGTGTGATTGGTATTTTAGCCTCACGTATTAAAGATAAATACCATCGCCCTGTGATTGCGTTTGCCGATGGTGGCGATGGCAGTATCAAAGGGTCATGCCGCTCTGTTGCTGGGTTACACATGCGCGATGTGCTGGATCGCATTGATACACAAAACCCCGGTTTAATCGTCAAATTTGGTGGTCACGCGATGGCGGCAGGTTTAACTATTGCCGAAAAAGAGTTTGAGCGTTTTGCTGAGCTGTTTGATCAAGCCGTACGTCGCGAGTTAGATGAAAGCGCGCTCAAGGGCGTGATTTTATCCGATGGAGAGTTAACTCCTGAAGAGTTCTCGATGCACACCGCTGAAACCTTGCGTTCCGGTGGCCCATGGGGGCAGGCGTTTCCTGAACCTCTCTTTGACGGTGAGTTCAAACTATTGCACCAAAAGCTGGTGGGAGAAAAGCATTTGAAACTGATGCTTGAGCCGTTATTCAAAGGCCACCCAACCAACATTATGATCGATGGTATCGCTTTTAATGTCGATTTAAGACGCTGGCCAGATGCGTCGGTGAAAACGGTGCGTCTTGCATATAAGCTTGATATTAATGAGTTTCGCGGCAATCAGTCACTGCAATTGATGATTGATCACCTCGAAGCGAAGTAACGGCTTGATATTTCTCTTCTTTCGATGCGTGACATGATCTTCCCTCCCCTTTAAGAGGAGGGGTAGGGTGTATCTTTTTATTGATGTTGTGTTTTTCCGAATTACACCCCCTCCCAGCCTCCCCCTAGAAGGGGGAGGAGCCAAAGAATGTTTTCTCTAGAAAGGGTAGATGACAACGAATCTTCCCCCATTTCTAGCCCATCATTTCCCCATCTGTATTCATTTTGTAATTGGTCTGACCAATAATATTGCTGTTTTAATCGACTATTGTTATCAAAGTGTTTAAGCGTGGGCTGTTCTATGATTTAGGTCAACTTTTGGCTGGACAGCTACGTTTTAATTATGTTAATTTCTGCACCAACTTGAAATTGGTATTACCAATTGACTGCAAAGAGTAGAAGAATAATAAATTATGGCTTATCAAAGGATTCGTCAGCCAAAACTCTCTGATGTAATTGAACAGGAGTTAGAAAGGCTGATAGTGGAAGGAACACTCTCTCCGGGGCAACAATTGCCTCCAGAACGAGAACTGGCAAAACAGTTCGAGGTGTCTCGTCCATCCATTCGTGAAGCCATTCAACGCCTCGAAGCCAAGCGTTTATTAACCCGCCGTCAAGGTGGAGGTACGTTTGTCAGTGAGAACATTTGGCAGAGTTTTTCTGATCCTCTGCTAAATTTATTGTCTAGCCACTCTGAAACCCAGCTCGATCTATTGGAATCGCGCCACGCGATGGAAGGTATTTCAGCTTATTTCGCAGCATTGCGTGGTACTGAGGAAGATTTTGCTCGCATTCAAGCCTGTTTGGCGAGAATTGGTGAACAACAAGCGAAAAAAGAGGTCGAAGCAGAAGCGTCTGCGGTGGTCGCGTTTTTAGTCGCTCTCACTGAAGCGGCCCACAACGTGGTGCTTTTGCATATTGTTCGCAGCCTCGCTCCTTTGCTTGAGCAAAATGTTCTACAGAATTTAAAACTATTACACCGCCGCCATGAAGTGGTGGAGAAAGTAAGTAGACACCGAGCTAATATCGTGGATGCGATCGTTTCTGGTCAGCCGGAAAAGGCGCGCGAAATGTCCCATTCTCACTTAGCTTATATCGAAGAAACATTGTTGGATTTGACCAAAGAAGAGTCTCGTCGTGAGCGTTCTTTGCGCCGAATCCAGCAGGGTAATGAGTCGTAACCTACGGCGAATTGCTTGTTTTATAGATCCAACCAATAGAAGGATAGATCGCCATGTCTGACATGAAGCATGACGTAGATGCACTGGAAACTCAGGAATGGCTAGCCGCCCTTGAGTCAGTTGTACGTGAAGAAGGTGTAGAACGCGCTCAGTTCTTACTTGAGCAAATTCTAGATAAAGCACGTCTAGACGGTGTTGATATGCCAACCGGTATTACCACCAACTACATCAACACCATTCCAGCTGCGCAAGAACCAGCATACCCAGGTGACACAACGCTTGAGCGTCGCATTCGCTCAATCATCCGTTGGAACGCGATTATGATCGTTCTACGTGCATCGAAAAAAGACCTCGATCTTGGCGGCCACATGGCGTCATTCCAGTCTTCTGCTTCGTTCTACGAAACATGTTTTAACCACTTCTTCCGTGCGCCTAATGAAAAAGATGGCGGTGACTTGGTTTATTATCAAGGTCACATCTCTCCAGGGATCTACGCACGTGCGTTCGTTGAAGGCCGCCTAACGGCTGAGCAACTTGACAACTTCCGCCAAGAAGTGGATGGCAAAGGTATTCCTTCCTACCCACACCCGAAATTGATGCCTGAATTCTGGCAATTCCCGACCGTATCTATGGGTCTGGGTCCAATTTCTGCAATCTATCAAGCGCGTTTCCTCAAATATCTTGATGGCCGTGGTATGAAAGACACTTCTGAACAGCGTGTATACGCGTTCCTAGGTGATGGCGAGATGGATGAGCCAGAATCACGCGGTGCGATTTCATTCGCCGCTCGTGAGAAGCTTGATAACCTATGTTTCCTTATCAACTGTAACTTGCAACGTCTAGACGGCCCGGTCATGGGTAACGGTAAGATCATCCAAGAACTTGAAGGCCTATTTAAAGGCGCAGGTTGGAACGTTGTTAAAGTGATTTGGGGTAACAACTGGGATTCTCTACTGGCGAAAGACACCACAGGTAAGCTGCTTCAGTTGATGAACGAAACCATCGATGGTGACTACCAAACATTTAAAGCGAAAGATGGTGCTTACGTGCGTAAACACTTCTTTGGTAAATACCCAGAAACAGCGGCGCTTGTTGCTGACATGACTGACGATCAAATTTTCGCGCTTAAGCGTGGTGGTCACGAGTCTTCTAAACTGTACGCAGCCTTTACTAATGCTCAAGACACGAAAGGCAAGCCAACCGTGATTCTGGCGAAGACCGTTAAAGGTTACGGCATGGGTGAAGCGGCAGAAGGTAAGAACATCGCTCACCAAGTGAAGAAAATGGACATGACTCACGTGCTGCAACTGCGTGATCGTCTTGGTCTACAAGATCTTCTGACGGATGAAGCTGTGAAAGAGTTGCCATACCTAACATTGGCAGAAGGCTCGAAAGAGCACGAATATTTACACGCTCGCCGTAAAGCGCTAAAAGGTTACACACCTCAACGCTTGCCTAAGTTCACTCAAGAACTTGTGATTCCAGCGGTTGAAGAGTTCAAGCCTCTGCTTGAAGAGCAAAAACGTGAAATCTCAACCACAATGGCGTTTGTCCGTGCGTTGAACATTTTGCTCAAAGATAAGAGCATTGGTAAAAATATTGTGCCAATCATTGCAGATGAAGCACGTACTTTCGGTATGGAAGGTCTGTTCCGTCAAATCGGTATCTATAACCCGCACGGTCAGAACTACACTCCTCAAGACCGCGACATCGTTTCTTACTATAAAGAAGCGACTTCAGGTCAGGTACTGCAAGAAGGGATCAACGAGCTGGGTGCTATGTCTTCATGGGTTGCTGCTGCAACTTCATACTCGACAAACGATCTGCCAATGATTCCGTTCTACATCTACTACTCTATGTTTGGTTTCCAACGCGTTGGCGACATGGCATGGATGGCAGGTGACCAACAAGCACGTGGTTTCCTATTGGGCGCTACTGCTGGCCGTACTACGCTGAACGGTGAAGGTCTACAGCACGAAGATGGTCACTCGCACATATTGGCGGCAACGGTTCCTAACTGTCTTTCTTACGATCCAACATTTGCTTACGAAGTTGCAGTCATCATGCAAGACGGTATTCGTCGCATGTATGGCGATCAAGAGAACGTGTTCTACTACCTAACGCTGATGAACGAGAACTACGCAATGCCTGAAATGCCACAAGGCTCTGAAGAAGGTATTCGTAAAGGTATTTACAAATTAGAAAGCTACGCTCCACAAGGAACGACTGGCTCTAAAGGTAAAGTTCAGTTAATGAGCTCAGGTACGATCATGAACGAAGTACGCAAAGCGGCTCAAATCTTAAGTGATGAGTACGGCGTGGCTTCAGATGTTTACTCAGTAACATCATTCAATGAAGTGACTCGTGATGGCCAAGCATGTGAGCGTTACAACATGCTTCACCCTGAAGCGCAGCCGCAAGTACCTTACATTCAAACGGTAATGGGTAGCGAGCCTGCCATCGCAGCAACTGACTACATGAAAAACTACGCTGAGCAAGCGCGTGCGTTTATCCCGGCTGAATCATACAAAGTACTAGGTACTGATGGTTTTGGTCGTTCTGATAGCCGTGAAAACCTACGTCGTCACTTCGAAGTGAACGCAGGTTACGTGGTGGTTGCCGCGCTAAGCGAACTAGCGAAACGTGGTGATGTTGAGAAATCAGTTGTGGTTGAAGCGATTAAGAAATTCAACATCGATACTGAAAAAACAAACCCGCTATACGCTTAATTAAGGTAGGAAAGAATAATGGCAATCGAAATTAATGTACCGGATATTGGTGCGGATGAGGTTGAAGTTACTGAGATTCTTGTCAGCGTTGGCGACAAGGTTGAAGAAGAGCAATCTCTTATTACTGTAGAAGGTGATAAGGCTTCTATGGAAGTACCAGCTTCTCAAGCGGGTATTGTAAAAGAAATCAAAGTAGTCGCTGGCGATAAAGTATCGACCGGTTCACTTATCATGATTTTTGAAGCAGAAGGCGCTGCGGTCGCAGCGCCAGCAGTGGAAGCTGCACCGGTTGCGGCACCTGCTGCCGCGGCTGTCGCTGAGCTTAAAGAAGTTCACGTGCCAGATATCGGCGGTGATGAAGTGGAAGTCACTGAAATCATGGTCGCAGTCGGCGATTCAATCGCAGAAGAGCAATCTCTACTGACGGTTGAAGGTGACAAAGCCTCAATGGAAGTACCTGCTCCATTTGCTGGTGTACTGAAAGAGATCAAAGTGGCCGCGGGCGATAAAGTATCGACAGGCTCACTGGTGATGATCTTTGAAGTGGCGGGTTCCGCTCCGGCGGCAGCCTCTGCTCAAGTGGCAGCACCTGTAGCTGCAGCACCAGCCGCTTCGGCAGCAAAAGAGATCCACGTACCGGATATCGGTGGTGATGAAGTCGAAGTGACGGAAATCATGGTGGCGGTTGGCGATACCGTGAGTGAAGAGCAGTCTCTTATTACCGTTGAAGGCGATAAAGCATCAATGGAAGTTCCTGCGCCGTTTGCTGGTGTTGTGAAAGAGATCAAAGTTGCAGCTGGCGATAAAGTGTCAACAGGCTCTCTTATCATGGTGTTTGAAGTTGCCGGTGCAGCGCCCGTTGCCGTAGCGGCCCCTGCGCAAGCAGCGGCTCCAGCCGCATCAGCGCCAAAAGCGGAAGCGGTAAAATCAGCTGTGGCAGCACCTGCCGAGTTTGAAGAGAACAATGAGTACTCTCACGCATCACCGGTTGTGCGCCGTATTGCGCGTGAATTTGGCGTTAACCTAGCGAAAGTCAAAGGTTCTGGCCGTAAGAGCCGCATCCTAAAAGAAGACGTGCAAAACTACGTGAAAGAAGCGCTGAAGCGTCTTGAATCGGGTTCTGCCGCAGTGGCTTCTGGTAAAGGTGATGGTGCCGCGCTTGGCTTGCTACCTTGGCCAAAAGTGGACTTCAGCAAGTTTGGTGACACAGAAGTAAAACCGCTTTCACGTATTAAGAAGATCTCTGGTGCTAACTTGCATCGTAACTGGGTGATGATCCCACACGTTACCCAATGGGATAATGCGGATATCACCGAGCTTGAGAACTTCCGTAAAGAGCAAAATGCGATTGAAGCGAAGAACGACACTGGCATGAAGATCACCCCACTGGTGTTCATCATGAAAGCGGTAGCGAAAGCACTAGAAGCATTCCCATCGTTTAACTCTTCACTTTCTGAAGATGGCGAAAGCTTGATTCTGAAGAAGTACGTGAACGTGGGTATTGCTGTTGATACGCCAAATGGTCTTGTTGTTCCTGTCTTCAAAGATGTGAACAAAAAAGGCATTTATGAGCTATCAAGAGAGCTGGCTGAAGTATCGAAGAAAGCCCGTGCAGGTAAACTGACCGCTGCAGACATGCAAGGTGGCTGTTTCACTATCTCTAGCTTAGGTGGTATCGGTGGTACAGCGTTTACGCCTATCGTTAACGCGCCAGAAGTCGGTATCCTTGGGGTATCTAAGTCTGAGTTTAAGCCAGTGTGGAACGGTAAAGAGTTCGAACCACGCCTACAACTGCCACTATCACTGTCATACGATCACCGTGTGATTGATGGTGCGGAAGGTGCGCGTTTCATCACATTCCTAAATGGCGCGCTATCAGACATTCGTCGTCTGGTTCTGTAAGCCAAGTTTAGTGAAAGAGAGGGCGGCCGTTAAAGCCGCCCTTGTTAACACGAATAATTGAACAATTGGATTATGAAGGGTTTTTTCTTAATCGAATTGTCGTCTAGCTCACAGGCTAAATGGATTTACTTTTCACACCATTAACATCTCTGTAAACTGTTGCGGTCTGAAAATAATTCGTTTTAATTCATTTGTTTTAAGTAATTGGCTCAGTCATGGGTTTAATTCATTGGATTAAACACTAAAAACAACGAGAACATCCACTCAGCCTGTTAGGGATAATGACTACAAGAGGTCAAAATGAGCAAAGAAATCAAAGCCCAAGTCGTCGTACTTGGTGCCGGTCCTGCTGGTTACTCCGCTGCATTCCGCTGTGCAGACTTAGGTCTTGAAACAGTACTTGTTGAACGCTACAGCACCCTTGGCGGTGTGTGTTTGAACGTGGGTTGTATCCCATCAAAAGCGTTGCTGCACGTTGCAAAAGTTATCGAAGAAGCGAAAGCATTGGCCCAGCACGGTATTGTGTTTGGTGAACCACAAACGGACATCGATAAAATCCGCCTTTGGAAAGAAAAAGTTATCAACCAGTTAACGGGCGGTCTTGGCGGCATGGCGAAGATGCGCAAAGTGACTGTCGTGAACGGTTTCGGCAAATTTACTGGCCCTAACGCCATTGAAGTTGAAGGTGAAGACGGCAAAACTGTGGTTAACTTTGATAACGCCATCGTTGCAGCTGGTTCTCGTCCAATTAAACTGCCATTCATTCCTCATGAAGACCCACGCATTTGGGATTCAACGGATGCACTTGAACTGAAAGAAGTTCCTGGAAAACTGTTGATCATGGGTGGTGGTATCATCGGTCTAGAAATGGCGACAGTTTACCACTCGCTAGGTTCTAAGATTGATGTGGTTGAGATGTTTGACCAACTTATCCCAGCGGCGGATAAAGACATGGTTAAAGTCTACACCAAACGTATCAAAGACAAATTTAACCTGATGCTTGAAACCAAAGTAACCGCTGTTGAAGCAAAAGAAGATGGTATCTACGTTTCAATGGAAGGCAAAAAAGCACCAGCGCAAGCTGAGCGTTATGATGCCGTTCTTGTTGCTATCGGCCGCGTACCAAACGGTAAGCTGATGGATGCTGAAAAAGCAGGTATTGAAGTGGATGAGCGCGGCTTTATCAATGTTGATAAGCAAATGCGTACTAACGTTCCTCATATCTTCGCGATCGGTGATATCGTTGGTCAACCAATGTTGGCGCACAAAGGTGTGCATGAAGGCCACGTAGCGGCAGAAGTAATTTCTGGTAAGAAGCACTACTTCGATCCTAAAGTTATCCCTTCAATTGCGTACACTGAGCCAGAAGTGGCTTGGGTTGGTAAAACTGAAAAAGAAGCCAAAGCAGAAGGCATTAACTACGAAGTCGCGACATTCCCATGGGCAGCTTCTGGCCGTGCTATCGCTTCTGATTGTGCTGACGGTATGACTAAGCTTATCTTTGATAAAGAGACTCACCGCGTGATTGGTGGCGCTATTGTTGGTACTAACGGCGGCGAACTGCTTGGTGAAATCGGTTTGGCTATCGAGATGGGTTGTGATGCAGAAGATATCGCTTTGACGATTCATGCTCACCCAACGTTACATGAATCGGTAGGCCTTGCTGCGGAAGTATTTGAAGGCACGATTACTGATCTGCCAAACGCAAAAGCGAAGAAAAAAAAGTAACTTCAACGCTGATGCGTTAAATTGCTGGTTAGTTAAATAGTAAAAACCGCTGAATTCAGCGGTTTTTTTATGCTCATAATTCAGAGACTAGGAAGTTAAGCCTAGTGATCTTTTTTATAGATGCAGAGCATGCTGAGGTAGCTTTTCACGAGTACACCCATGCTGGCTTCGTCTTGTATGCGATTTGCTTGTACAAACAGTGAGTAGAAGATACCAAGAAAGAGCGTAGCAAGATGTTCTGGCTCATGTTGATCGCACACTTCGCCACGTTCAATGGCTTTGATAAACATATTTTGTACCAAAAGTTGATTAGTACGGTTGGTGGAGACAAAAAGTGGCCACACTTCTTCGCGCGTTGAAGCGCTCCATTCAAACCATACTTTTAACCAGTGACAATCTTCAATCACAAGAGAAATCATCTTAGTGGTGATGTTGGTTAAGTTATCTTTCGCATGCAAATCAAGATCAATATTATCTGCGAGGAAGTTTGAAAACTGACGTACAACATGAGTGAGTACGTCGTCGACTAAATCTTCTCGGGTTGGAAAGTAGTTAAAGACAGTAGCGACTGAAACTTGGGCGATTTCAGCAATATCTGCGTGGCCACCTCGGCCTATTCCCCGTGTTGCAAACACTTCAAGGGCGATTTCCATCAGTTGAAGTTTGCGTTTTTGTGGTGATAAGCGAGTTCTGGGGCGTTTTTCTATCGATGTTTCCATGAGTTGTTAATCCTTGCCAATGACTGTTGAATTGAGCTTTTCGCTCTAATGATTATTTTGTTAGTTGCTTTAAAGCTTTATGAGTGTACTGCTGCATATGGTTGAGGTCAACGTTTCGAGTTTGTTTTTTGTGCGATCGTGTTAAATCCCATCAGATTCAACGTGTTTTAGTGTGGCTTTTATTGATGTGGTGTATTTGTGGTGAGCGTATCTGCGGCAGCGTAGGAGCTTTATTTCATCATATCCAGAGTTTTGCTAATTATTTAACTATCCTGTGTGGCAGTGGTACTATACGCGCCAAGCTAGTTACGCGACGCCATCATTAAACTGCGATGATCGTAGCGTGTCGCATCACCCGAAAAGAGAACAGTATGAAACATACAGTTGAAGTGATGATTTCTGAGCAAGTGGTTCAGGAACGAATTCGTGAATTAGGCAAACAAATCACAGAGCATTACCAAGGTAGTGAAGATCTGGTACTGGTGGGCTTGTTGCGCGGCTCATTTGTCTTCATGGCAGACTTAGCTCGCGCGATCGACTTAGTTCATCAAGTCGATTTTATGACCGCGTCAAGTTATGGCAACACGATGCAAAGCTCACGTGATGTGCGCATTCTGAAAGATCTGGATGATGACATTAAAGGTAAAGATGTGTTGCTGGTAGAAGACATTATTGATACGGGTAATACACTAAATAAAGTAAAAGAAATTTTGTCTTTACGTGAACCTAAATCCATTCACATTTGTACTTTACTGGATAAGCCTTCACGCCGTGAAGTACCTGTAGAGGTCAAGTGGATCGGTTTTGAAATCCCAGATGAATTTGTCGTGGGCGTAGGTATCGACTACGCGCAAAAATATCGTCACCTACCTTACATTGGTAAAGTTGTGCCGCAAGCGTAATTTTGCCAGCGATAATAGAATGCCCACTAAATAGTGGGCATTCTGTATTTTTAACTATCAGTTTTAACGGCAATTAACACGCTGTTATCGACACAGCAAGTTATGTTGCGCATTAAGAATTTTTTCCATCGCTTTTTGATAGGTGTCGTTGACTCGCTCACGTGAATCGCAGCGAACACCTAGATATTCCAAACGTCCGTCTTCAATACCGTAGACCACGCCATGCAGCTCGACATCTTGGCCGCGCTCCCATGCGTTTTGTAGTACGGTTGAGTTACCTAAATTATACACTTGCTCGGCAACGTTGATTTCGCACAATTTGTCGGCTTTATCCTGTTCTGGCATCGCATCTAAGTAGGTACGGTGTTTAAGGTATAAGTCACGCACGTGCAGTAACCAGTTGTTGATCAAGCCCAGCGGTGGGTTATCAATCGCTGCGTTGACGCCACCGCAGTCATAGTGCCCACAGATGATGATGTGCTTGACCTTCAGTACGTCAACCGCGTACTGCACCACAGAAAGGCAGTTAAGGTCAGTGTGAATCACTTGGTTTGCAACGTTGCGGTGTACAAACAGCTCACCAGAATAAAGCCCAGTCAAACGCTCGGCCGGAACTCGGCTATCAGAACAACCAATCCATAGAAAATCTGGGTCTTGCCCGCGAGCGAGTTTTGCAAAGTACTCAGGACGTTCAGCCTTAATCGATTCAGACCAACGTGAGTTATTTTCAAAAAGCTGTTTCAGTTCTGGCATCTCACTTCCCTTAAAAATAGTTCAATCGCATTAATGGTAATGCGCAAGAATAGGCCTGACTATACACAATGTTACAATTCTGTTCTCTTATAAAATGACAAAACACTCACTCATCTGACGAGTTTTCCTAGTAAAAAAATTAAACTGCTTCCATCGCTATTTGTATAGTCAACAGAGAATCAATCACACGTAAAATAATGATTAATTATTAGAATGATGATTTGTTAGAGTGAGACAACCTATTTTGAGTATGAGGAAAAGCATTGTGTTTAGAGGCCGTTTTGCCGATATCGACCTAAAAGGAGACGTCTTTGGTGGCGTCACGACCGCGATTATTTCACTGCCACTTGCCTTGGCTTTTGGTGTGGCGTCTGGTGCGGGTGCAGAAGCAGGGCTTTGGGGAGCAATATTGGTGGGGCTGTTTGCTGCCTTGTTTGGTGGTTCATCTACATTAATTTCTGAACCCACAGGGCCAATGACGGTCATTATGACGGCCATTTTAACCAGCATGGTGGCGCGTTATCCTGAAACGGGGCTTGCAGTTAGCTTCACGGTTGTCATGATGGCAGGCGCTTTTCAGATTGTACTTGGCACTTTAAAACTTGGGAAATACATCACCTTAATGCCCTATAGCGTGATCTCTGGCTTTATGTCAGGAATTGGGGTGATTTTGATTATCCTGCAGTTGTCACCGCTGCTTGGTCAGGCGGCTCCCGCTGGGGGAGTGATGGGAACGTTAACCGCGTTGCCCGAGATCATTAGCCAGATGAAGTTCAGTGAGCTCTTTCTTGGTTTGTTAACCTTAGGCATTTTATTTTTTCTCCCGGCTCAATATCGCAAACAAGTGCCCGTTCAATTGGTCGCTTTAGTCGGCGTGACGCTTGTTTCGGTACTGTTATTTGATAGCGAAGAGATCCGCCGTATTGGTGTGATCCCTGCTGGCTTACCCTCTTTTGTTATTCCAACCTTTAATGCCGAGATGTTCACCACCATGGTGATTGACGCTTTAGTACTCGGTACGCTCGGCTGCATTGATACGTTGCTCACCGCGGTAATTGGCGATTCTCTAACGCGTAAAGAGCATGATTCCGATAAAGAACTGCGAGGGCAAGGGCTGGCTAATATGATCGCGGGTTTATTGGGTGCGTTGCCGGGTGCCGGTGCAACCATGGGTACGGTGACCAATATTCAGGTCGGCGCGCGTTCTCCTCTGTCTGGTGTAGTTCGTGCCTTAGTATTAGCCTTAGTGGTGTTGGTGGCGGGAGGCTTAACCGAACCGATCCCAATGGCGGTATTGGCAGGGATTGCAGTGTATGTTGGTTTTAATATTCTTGATTGGAGCTTTATCCAACGCGCGCATAAAGTGAGTGTGCAGGGGATGGCCATCATGTATGGCGTGATGCTGTTAACTGTCTTTGTCGATTTGATTGTTGCGGTTGGCTTGGGCGTTTTTATCTCAAATATTTTGATCATAGAACGCTTGAGCCGCGAGCAAGCTCGCCAAGTGAAAGCCATTAGTGATGCTGATGAAAACGATGTGCCATTGACTGATAGCGAACGAGCTTTATTGGATCAAACCAATGGTAAGGTGCTGTTTTTTTATCTCTCAGGGCCGATGATTTTTAGTGTATCTAAAGCGATCGCTCGCCAGCACAATCACATCAGTGACTATGAAGCGATGATTTTAGATCTTACTGATGTACCTATGATTGATGTGACGGTTGGGCTTGCTTTAGAAAACGCGATTAATGATGCCTTAGATGCCCACTGCGCGGTCTACTTACTTTGCCCAAATGTGCACACCAAACAGCAACTGGAAAAGTTTCATATTTTGGATCTGGTGCCAACCGAGCAGACTTTTTCGTTTCGTTATGAAGCGCTCAATGCTGCGGTTAAGCAGGTAGCCCAAAATCGTTAAGCGTTAAGGTTGTGCAAGAATGAATTACGCAGATCGCTGGATCTGCGTTTTTTATTTTATCAATTTCTAATATTGGGTTGAAAAACGCGAGCCTTAGCAGCACATTGGATAGGTTAATATCACAAAGAGTGATCCGTCGAATGTACGCATTAGAAATAGAACAATTACGAAAAACTTACGCTGGTGGGTTTGAGGCCCTAAAAGGGGTGAGTTTACAGGTTGAAAAAGGCGATTTTTACGCACTGCTTGGGCCCAATGGGGCCGGGAAATCAACCACCATTGGCATTATCTCTTCGCTGGTCAATAAAACCTCCGGCACCGTTAAAGTGTTTGGTTTTGATATTGATAAAGATCTTGAACTGGCCAAGCAACATATTGGTTTAGTGCCGCAGGAGTTTAACTTCAACCAGTTTGAAACGGTTGAGCAAATTGTGTTGCAGCAAGCTGGGTATTACGGCGTGACGAAAGCGTTAGCGAAAGAGAGGGCAGAGAAGTACCTCTCAAAACTCGATTTGTGGGAAAAACGTAAAGAGCGAGCGCGTAATCTTTCTGGTGGTATGAAACGCCGTTTGATGATTGCTCGAGCCTTAATGCATGAGCCTAAGTTGCTGATTTTAGATGAACCCACCGCCGGTGTGGATATTGAACTGCGCCGTTCGATGTGGGAGTTCTTAACCGAAATTAACGCGCAAGGGATCACCATTATCTTAACCACGCACTATTTAGAAGAAGCGGAGATGCTGTGCCGCAATATCGGCATTATTAACCGAGGTGAGCTTATTGAAAATACCTCGATGAAGGATTTGCTGGCCAAATTACAGCTCGAAACTTTTATTTTAGATATCGCAGAGAATTCTCCGCCAGCGCCACAACTCAGTGGTGTGATCTCGCAAACCATGCTCAACGGTTCGTTACAAATTGAGTTGGAGAAAACGAAAGGGCTAAATTCAGTCTTTTCACAGTTAACAGAACAGGGAATTACGGTGCTTTCGATGCGCAATAAAGCGAACCGCCTTGAAGAGCTGTTTGTCAGCATTGTTCAACAGCAAAGCCGAGGATAATCATGATGTATCGTTTATATTGGACGGCTTTTTGCAGTTTACTGACTAAAGAAATCAACCGTTTTACGCGTATTTGGGTGCAAACCTTAGTACCGCCAGCCATCACCATGACGCTCTATTTCATTATTTTTGGCAACCTAATTGGTTCGCGTATTGGCCAGATGAACGGCTTTAGCTATATGGAATATATTGTCCCGGGCTTAATCATGATGTCGGTGATCACTAACTCATACTCGAACGTCGCCTCTTCTTTCTTTAGTGCGAAGTTTCAGAAAAACATCGAAGAGTTGTTAGTTGCGCCTGTACCTAACTATGTCATTATCGCCGGATTTGTTATGGGCGGGGTAGTGCGTGGCTTGTTGGTGGGCACGATAGTGACCCTTGTGTCGCTGTTCTTTGTTGATCTCAAGGTCGATCATTGGGGGATCATTGCGGCGACGGTTTTTCTCACCTCTGTTGTGTTCGCTTTAGGCGGCATGATTAACGCCATTTTTGCTAAAACCTTTGATGACATTTCGATTATTCCTACCTTTGTATTGACGCCATTAACCTACTTAGGTGGGGTGTTTTATTCGATCAGCCTATTGCCTGACTTTTGGCAAGCGGTATCGAAAATCAACCCAATCGTCTACATGGTTAATGCCTTCCGTTACGGTTTTCTTGGCGTGTCAGATGTGGGAATTGTTACCTCGTTCAGTGTGCTTGGTATTTTTGTCGTGGCGCTGTATGGGGTTGCGCATTATCTGGTTTCACGTGGTATCGGGCTAAGGACTTAATAGTTCCTCCCCCTTTTAGGGAGAGGCTAGGAGGGGGTTCACCCCACCCTAACCCTCCCCTTGAAGGGGAGGGAATTAGTTTTGTGGGCGTTGGGAGTAAGCCATTTATGATGATAGATGTGGTTTGCTAAAATAGTTTTTTGCCCCTTTATCACTTTGAGCAAAAGGTCATTTCCACTCTACTTATAAAAGTTTTCCCTACTAAAAGTTATCTGAGCCATCACAATCATTTTTGTACTCGGTCTACTAGTGACGGGTAAAGAGTTTGAGTTGACTCGAGCGCGATAGCCCCCAGGAAATAATCCTGTAGAAAGCTTGTAGTCACAAAATTAAAGTAAATCGTCTAATCAAAAATGCCACTAGTTGTATACAAAAGCAGTTGAGCACTATAATTCTAACCATATGAATAAAAGGGTTAATTTAGCAATGCAACTAGACAGGTCAAGAGTAAGGCAAGCTTACGAACGATACGGTTTTTTTGAGCAACCTTGCTCTGAGAAAGACGTTATGGTTTTTTCCATTCGCACGGGCCACTACCATAACGCTGACATTATACCTTTAGCTCCCTCAGTAGATGCTAGTGAAACATTTAAAGAATATCAGGAACTTGGATATGCATGCCAAACCAAGGAATACAAGTGTATAACTGAAGTTGAAACTACACTATTTAGTGGTTTTTTCAACTTAGACTCTACTCGACAGCGCTTAACTAGGGATTACAATGAATTTACGGAGTCTTTAGTTAAGATCCATTCTGATAACGCAACCTATACTTACATCAAAACTCAGTACTACGTTAATAACAAAGCAGGCACGTCGACTGTAACCCAAGAGATACTTGACCGACTTGATTCTGAAAAACCAATTTTGTTTCTTGTAGAAGCAGCCGCAGGCTTTGGTAAGACCTGTTCAGCTTACGAGCTGGTTAAAGAAATTACAAATACACGGCCCCATCAACTACCACTGTTTTCAGAACTATCGCGTAACCGTCAAGCAAAGATATTCAGATACGTATTGCTAGACGAAATTGATAGAAGCTTTCCACTATTGAGCTCTGCATTGGTTCGTTCCGAAATAAAAAGCGGAAAAGTGCCAGTAATATTGGACGGCTTCGATGAACTGTTACATGAATCAGCTACTGACGAAGGAAACAATTACGAATCAACCGAGCCAATGCTCGATACAATTAGCGAACTGCTTATTAACAAAGCTAAAGTCGTACTAACTACCAGGCGTACAGCTATTTTTGATGGCGATGAGTTCCACCAATGGATCGCCAATCACGAAAATGATTTTGAGGTCATACGTTTAAGAATTCAAGAACCTCGCGTCGAAGACTGGTTGTCTCCAGAACGGCTGGAAAGCATATGTTCCGCAGGGTTTCCGATTGAAAATCTATCGAATCCGGTGTTGTTATCATTTCTTCGTTGTATATCTGACGATGAATTTGGCGCAGTTAGTCAAGACGCTTCGAAGTTAGTTGATAAGTACTTTGATTCCATGATGGAAAGGGAACGCAAAAGACAAGATCTTATGATGACTCCTGCTGAGCAATATCAGATCCTTCGTACCATCTCTGACGATATGATTGAGTTCGACTATACAAGTGAGTCAAGAGACTACATCTATTCCTTGATATTGGAAAACAACCAACCACTTATTGAAAAGACTCGTAAGTTCTATCCGATTGATACTCGCCCTACCACAGATGAACTGGTAAACAAATTAACAAGCCATGCTTTATTAGACCGAAAAGGTAAAGACTCTCAAGGTATCGGGTTCGTAAATGAGTTTGTTCTGGGGAACTTCTGTGCCGACAACATAATTGACGACGTTTCATTGGAGTGGGATGGTGACAAGCGATTCATCGAGCCTGCAATTCAGTCTTATTTACCTCGAACTCTTGATGAAAGGAACATTCTCTGGGAGTCATTAAAGTTTGTACTAGAGTTTATTAACGGTAGCGACAAGATTAAGTATAACTTTATGCTTATCAACAAAATGTCGATGGATCTCGATGCAGAAACTGCGGAAGAATTAACACTTTGTGATGTCAAGCTTGGCGATCTCGCCAAAATTAGAGATACCGTATTTATTAGTTGTAAGTTTTCAAATTGTGACTTCACCCTATGCAACATACAGAATACTACGTTTATCAACTGTGATTTTTACCAATGTACCGTAACTGATGCTAAAGGTGCTGGTAAAGAAGATATTCACTTCGCAGGATGTACTGCTGATAATAACTTTATATCTTTGATTAATGCAGAGTTCGAGGAACTAGAGGTCGTGTCCGACAATGAGTTTGACGGATGTGAAACCTATGTCCTAGAGAAATTTTATCCTCGCGGCAGTCAGACCTTTTATAAACATAGGCCAATTAGTGCGATATGTTCTCAGAATAAATCTTACAGCCACTATGAGATTTTAAAGTCTATAGAAAAGCTTAAAAAGAAAGGCTTCTTGTCAGTCCCAGATAAGCGTTCTTTTTTGGAGATTAATATCAACTTGATTAGTGAAATTAAAGTAGCACTTGGGAGAGCATAATGAGTGACAACTATGAACAAGTGCTAGTCAAAAGACTCCAAACTGAAATAGAAAGCGAACTAGATCGACTTGGTTTATTGTTCCGTGTATTTGCAAGAGCTAAATCTCATAGTTCGATAACGCATAAAATTGAATCGAAAGGTGAAGGTTACTATTCAGCTGATGGAAAAAAGATTCAAGACTTGTTTGGGGTGCGAATAGCCCTTTATTTTCCAGATGATATCAATATTGCTCGACAGGCGCTGGAGAAGCTCTACAAGATAAACTCTGAGGAAGTAGATCCCCATAAAACTAGTTTGTTTGAAGCCGTACGGTGTAATTTTGTATTTGAACTTCCAGACAGTATTGTTGAAGATAGTCAAATACTTCGAAGCAATGGATTAGTTGATAGAACATTTGAAGTTCAATTGAGGACTATCCTGTCTGAAGGTTGGCACGAAGTAGAACACGATTTGAGATACAAGTGTCAAAAAGATTGGGAAAGTCATAGTGACTTAAGCCGTGCGCTCAATGGTATTTATGCTAGTTTAGAAACTTCAGATTGGGGGATGATGAGGCTATTTGAAGATCTAACATATAGGCATTACAAAGCAAAAGAATGGGCGCCGATGTTAAGGAACAAGTTCAGACTTCGAACAGGTAATGAGCTTAATCTAGACTTGAAGAAAATCATGGACCAAGATGACATCGGAAAACGTCTATATCGTTTGGATAGAACTGAGTTACTGCTTCAGATTCTTAAAAAGAATATTAGATTTCCACTGACAATTAACACCTTGGTATACATAGCAAACTACTACTATTTAAGAGACAGCCGAATTTGTGATATCACACCTCGAGCACTCACAAGGGCTCTAGATGAAATAGCGTAAAGATTCAAAGGTGAGTATGACCCGCTCCCTTTGCCTTATAAAAAGTTATTCATGGATTTGCTAATATGCAATGACCCGCAACTTATTTATGTCCAAAAATTAGCTAGAAATTAATCTCTATTTATTGTCATTTCATCAACCTTAGTAGTAACGAACCTCAAAAATGATCAAACTATATTGTTCTCCGACAATAGCGTTAACCTCAGTTAAATAACGATACAAAAAAGGTCGCTCCTTATGGGCGACCTTTTCAATATACGGTTTTGGAGTGAGAATGAGTCATCACTTCATCACTTCATCACTCGAAATAGCAATTACTCTTCTTCAGGGTCCGCTTTCGTTTCGGCGCTAAATTCCAACACTTGGTTGTCGATTAAGCGTACTTTACCCAGAAATGCAGACACTAAGATCACCGCTTGTGTGGTCTCATTCGAGATCAGTTGCAGCGTTTTGGCATCGCGAATAAACAGCTCATCAGGTTGTAGCCCTGCAGCGCGCAATTGGTCGCTGGCATCTTCAATGATCGAGGCGTAATCGTCGCGGCCACCACGCAGTGCACTGCTTATCCAACGCATGGTGCGAGCAAGGACAGGCGCACGTTGGCGTTCATCTAACGTCAGCAGCCCGTTACGTGAACTCATCGCTAAGCCATCCATTTCACGGACGGTAGGGACGCCGACAATCTCGATATCCATACAAAGATCGCTGACCATTTGACGGATCACCGCTAACTGTTGAAAATCTTTTTCACCAAAACAGGCAACATTCGGCTGCACTATGTTGAACAGCTTAGCGACTATGGTTGCAACGCCACGGAAATGCCCTGGTCTTGATGCGCCTTCGAGCATATGAGAAAGCCCCGGTACTTCAACAAAGGTCTGTTTTTCTAATCCTTGCGGATACATTATTTCTGGGGTTGGGGTAAAGACCAAATCAACCGCTTCCGCGTTGAGTTTGCTTAAGTCTTCATCCAGTGTTCTCGGGTAGTTATTTAAGTCATCCGCGCGGTCAAATTGCATCGGGTTAACAAAAATACTGACCACGACCACATTGCCCTCTTCACGTGCTTTACGCACTAGGGTTAAGTGGCCTTCATGTAAATTGCCCATGGTCGGTACAAAAGCGACTCGGCGGCCTTCACGCTTATACTGTTTGATCTGCTCGCGAAGAGCTGAAATGTCAGCAAAAGTTTGCATGAATATCTCCTTTAGGCGATGGTATGAGCGTCATCAGGGAAAGCGGCACTTTCTACATCTGCGATGTATTTTGCGACGGCTTTACGCATATCCCCTGTTTCAGCAAGAAAGTTTTTCGAGAATTTTGGCATGTAATTCGCCGAAATTCCGAACATATCGTGCATTACTAGAATTTGTCCATCGGTCACGTTACCTGCGCCAATGCCAATCACTGGCACATCAAGCACTTCGGTAATTCGCGCTGCTAGGCTGGCCGGTACACACTCTAATAACACAATTTGTGCGCCCGCTTCTTGGAGCGCCAACGCGTCTTTGACCATTCGGTCTGCTTTTTCTTGGTCGCGGCCTTGTACTTTATAGCCACCAAAAATATTGACCGATTGTGGTGTTAAACCAAGGTGTGCGCAAACCGGAACCGCGCGTTCAGTCAGCATTTTCACCGTTTCTACTAGCCAATCACCACCTTCGATTTTGACCATATTTGCACCCGCTTGCATCAATTTAGCGGCGCTTTCACAGGCTTGTTGTGGTGTGGCATAGCTCATAAAAGGCATATCAGCCATCAATAAACAGTTAGGGCTACCAGCACGCACGCTGCGTGTGTGGTAGGCAATCTCTTCAACGGTGACAGGTAGGGTATCTGTGTGACCTTGTAGCACCATGCCCAGAGAATCGCCCACTAATAATACAGGCATCTCTTGGCTTTCAAAAAGCTGAGCAAAGCTTGCGTCATATGCGGTGACGGTTGCAAATTTACGACCTTGTTGTTTCCATTGGATCAGATCGTTTATGGTGATTTTTTTCATTAAATGTCCTTACGAGGCGCTGGCGAGTGCCAAATACCGAGCCCGTTACGTTCGACGAGCGGTAACAGTTGATTAAGCTCAGTCCCATCAGGGAGTTGTAAACTTGGTGCAATTTCGGCGAGCGGATAGAGCACGAATTCACGTACTTTCATTCCGTAGTGAGGAATGGTCAATCGCTCGGAATCGATCACCTCATTGCCGTAAAGAAGAATATCCAGATCGAGCGTTCTTGGCCCCCAACGTTCTTCTTTGCGAACACGCCCCTGTTCTAACTCGATGCTTTGGGTACAATCGAGCAGTTCAAGTGGCGTTAAATCGGTTTCTATCGCAACCACCGCATTGATGTAATCGGGCTGGTTTTGTGGCCCCATCGGTGTACTACTGTACAAGGATGAGGCGCTTAAAAATCGAGAGTGTGGCAAACATTTCAAGGCTTCAATGGCCTGCTCAGCTTGCGCGATTGGGTCGCCTAAATTACTGCCAACAGCAATATAAACGAGAATCATGATTCTGGGCGGCTCTTTTTATTACGTGGGCTTCTGCGGCGGCGTACATTGGGTTTGTTACTTGCGCCACTTTCCAAATCATTTGCCATCGCTTGGCGCATATCCCGCCCGGCGCTTTCAAAGGTTGTCCACCAGTCAGCCAGCTTTTTCGTCTCTCCGCCTTCGATCTCGCCACGCATTTGTAGAAAATCAAAACCCGCTCGGAATTTGTTGAGCTCCATAAGGCGGAAGGCGCGTTTCCCATTGCGACGTGGTAAGCGCAACTGCAATTGCCAAATTTCGCGAATTGTCGCGGTATGACGACGAGGTATCGCGAGGGTTTTCACCACTTGGTCAAGGATGAGGTTACTCGCTTCCATGACGGCGTCGTAATAGGCGAAATTACGCTGCTGCATTAACGCATCAGCCAGTTTCACTGTCGGGTACCAGAACATGGCAGCAAACATGAAGGCTGGGTTGATGCGTTTACCTTCTTCAATACGCAGGTCGGTTGAATCTAAGACCAGATCCAACATCTGTTCTGTGTGCGAGTCGTAGTCTGGAGTGAACTCTTGAGCTATCACAGGGAACAACTGCTGGAACAGGTTGTACTCACGCATTAAGTGGTAGGTTTCTAAACCGTGGCCGGTTTGCAGCATCTTTAGCGATTCTTCGTACAAACGTGCCGCAGGAATATCTTGCAGTAAAGGAGCAAGATGTTCGATTGGGTCGGCTGTCTCTTCTTCGATATCGAAATCGAGCTTGGCCGCAAAACGAATCGCACGCAACATGCGCACTGGGTCTTCACGGTAGCGCGTTTCAGGATCGCCAATTAAGCGGATGAGCTTATCTTCTAAGTCGTCCATGCCGCCAGCATAATCATGAATGCTGTAATCACCGATGTTGTAATACATGGCGTTAATCGTAAAGTCCCGGCGTTCTGCATCTTCATCAATGGTGCCGTAGACGTTATCACGCAGTAGCATACCCGCTTCAGATTGTGCTGAGACGTTTTGGCTCGGCTCTTGATGGTGTCCACGGAAAGTCGCCACTTCCACCACGTCGCGGCCAAACATGATGTGCGCCAAGCGAAAGCGACGGCCGATCAAGCGGCAATTGCGAAACTGTTGGCGTATTTGCTCTGGTGTTGCATTAGTGGCGATATCAAAATCTTTTGGTGTCTCACCTAATAGTAGGTCGCGTACTCCACCACCGACTAAATAGGCGTCAAAACCTGCGCCATGAAGTCGGTATAGCACCTTGAGCGCATTATCGCTGATTTGCTTGCGCGAAATATTGTGTTCATCACGAGTGATAATATTTAGAGCTAAGTCTTGGTAAACGCGATTTTCGCGTGGTGTATAGTCGTTTTTATTCATGTGCATCTGGCAATAATTGGTTTTTGCCAACCTTGCTTTTGTTATTTAAAGTGCCCGTTCGGGACGATTTTGCGGCTAATCATAGCGTAAGGATAGCCTTTTGAGAATCACGGTGTGATCTCGGTCTCCCGAGGGAGTTGTTCAACGTGCCAATTCTGACTGCCCCAAAAGATAATTTCATTGATGGAAGCGTCGCTAATCTCTTGTTTTATCTCAAACCCTAAAAAGCGCATTGCCTTAAGCAAGGTAGGTTTAGGATTTTGAATATCAATGGCTGTGGCATGATTCTGTTTGGATAATTTATTGCCATTACCATCCATCGCGAGCGGCAGGTGAAGGTAGCTTACCGGAGTTTTATGTAAGCAATGATACAAGCTGATTTGTCGTCCTGTTGGTTCAATTAAATCGGCTCCCCGCACCACTTCCGTCACTCCTTGATCGATATCATCGAGCACTACGGCAAGATTATAAGCAAATAAACCGTCACGTCGCTTAATGATGAAGTCTTCCTGTGCTAATGCTTTAGGAATGTGAATTTCGCCATGTTTTTGGTCGAAAAATGACTCTACCGGTGTATCAACACGCAACCTAACCGCGCGATCTTCGGTTAATGTTGGTTTTTTATAGCGGCATGTACCGGGATAAAAGCCACCCATCTGTTTAATTTGTTTACGCGTGCAATCACAATAATAGGCTTGCCCTGATTCAAGCCAAGCCTCAATTTGCTCTTGGTATAAAGTGTGGCGCTGGCTTTGATAAACCACCTCGTCATCCCAATGCAAACCATAGGCTTCGATGGCTTCAAGTATCAGGGTGGAGGCTCCTGGCATTTCCCTTGGCGGATCTAAATCTTCGATGCGAACCAACCACTTACCTTGCTGTGATTTTGCTTGAAAGTAGCTGCCAAGTGCAGCGATCAAAGAACCAAAATGAAGTGGGCCTGAAGGTGATGGGGCAAATCGGCCAATATAGTGCATTGCGATTCATCCAAGTTACAAGTTATTTGGGTATCGAGTGAAAACAAAAAGGGAGCTTTAGCTCCCTTTTTTAACACAAACAAAAGGTAAGATTAACCTTGCATCTGTTTTTCTTTAAGTTCGGCTAGCGTTTTGCAGTCAATGCAAAGGTCCGCCGTTGGTCGAGCTTCTAAGCGACGAACGCCGATTTCCACGCCACAAGATTCACAAAAACCAAAATCATCTTCTTCAATTTTGCTTAATGTTTTTTCAATTTTCTTGATCAAGCGACGTTCACGGTCACGGTTACGCAATTCCAAGCTGAATTCTTCTTCTTGAGAAGCGCGATCAACGGGATCGGGAAAGTTTGCGGCTTCATCTTGCATATGGTGAACGGTACGTTCAACTTCTTCACGAAGTTGGTTGCGCCAAGCACTTAAAATTTTTGTAAAGTGAGTTATTTGCTCAGGTGACATATATTCTTCACCTGGCTTTTCCTGATACGGCTCAACGCCTGCAATGGCTAGGATGCCTATCGCTTTTTTCTTCAATTCTGGCATGCAGCATCTCCTACTAACACCTAGTCAGCTGCGCGAGCAGCTAATTTTAGGCGGGTATCTATAGCAAAAAGATCTATAGGAGGCAAACACTCAATCGTAAACTTATTGTCAATGTGAAGGCGCCATCAATTTTTTGTCGCTAATGGGCGAATTCTACAGTGTTAACGAGCTTGATTTCATTCCTTGAAAGTACAGCCTTGTAGCACAGTACTTCCACTCCTTCTTTTTGCGCTTGTTTCAATAATAGTGAATAGTTTGCGTCTATATGGAGTGCAGGCGAGACTTTTTCAATCCCTGAATGCAAAACAGCAAACAAAAGTACTGCTCTGCTTCCATTTTTTGCCATTTCCGTTAATTCACGCAAATGCTTTTGTCCACGCGTTGTGACGGTATCGGGGAAATAACCTTGTCCTGAATTGCAGGCGATATCGTCGAGTGGAGAGTAGCGCTCATCCAATAAGGTGACGCTTTTTACTTCTATATAGCACTTAGGTTTGGATGGTGATTTGAGCAAGATATCAATTCGGCTATTTTCTTGGCCGTAGCGCACTTCAGTTTGTAATTGCTCATATCCTTGCAGCTCTTTGATGATGCCGTTTTGAATCGCTTCTACCGCCAGCGTATTCGCCCGAGCCGTGTTGACGCAAATGCAGTGGCCTTGCTGGGTTTCAGTCAGCTCCCAACTGTGTGGGTATTTACGTTTAGGGTTGTCTGAGGTGGAGAACCAGACACGATTACCCGCCTCGGCGCAGCCCGTCATCGCGCCAGTATTGGCGCAGTGAATAGTCTTTTGTTGACCATCGGCAAACTCAATGTCGGCCAAAAAACGCTTGTAGCGTTTGAGTAAGGTCGCGGATCGAAGTGGAGGATTGAACTGCATTTATCTACTGTTTTTATGTACAATGTTGCCGCCATTTAACCATAAGGATTGCACATTGTCACAATTGCCCATTCAAGCTGTGATGCCCGAGCTGCTGGCGGGAGTACAAGCTCACCCACAGATGATTGTCAAAGCCGCTCCCGGTGCGGGTAAGTCGACCCATTTCCCGTTACAGCTATTAAAAGCGCAATTATTCACGGGTAAGATCATCATGCTTGAACCGCGTCGTTTGGCGGCGCGCAGTATTGCTTGCTATTTAGCGCAGCAATTAGGTGAGAGTGTTGGGCAAACCGTCGGCTATCGTATGCGTGGTGAGAGTAAAGTCAGCGCAGCGACGCAGCTTGAAATTGTGACAGAAGGGATCATGACACGTATGATCCAAACCGATCCTGAGTTAAGCGGAATCGATCTCTTGATCTTCGATGAGTATCACGAGCGGAGCATTCACGCGGATACGGCTCTCGCACTCAGTTTGGAAGTGCAATCAGCGCTGCGAGAAGATCTTAAAATCGTCGTAATGTCGGCAACCTTAGATCAACTGGCACTGCAGTCATTATTACCCCAAGCGCTTTATGTGCAATCTGAAGGGCGCGCTTATCCGGTTGAAGTGCGCTATGCACCGCTGCGAGCCAATGATTATCTTGTGCCGACGATGAGCAAACAGATTGAAGGCTTGATGCGAGCTGAAAGTGGCTCTCTGCTGGCTTTTTTACCTGGCGTTTCAGCCATTAAACAGCTTGAACAGCAGCTCGCACACTTAGCCGATGAGTTTGATATTTGTCCTTTATACGGGCAGTTGAGTCTACAAGCGCAGCAAAAAGCGATTGCGCCTGCAGTAGCAGGCAAACGGAAAATTGTGCTAGCGACTAATATTGCCGAAACATCGCTGACCATTGAGGGGATACGCTTAGTGGTGGATGCAGGGCTAGAGCGGATAGCGAAGTTTGATCTTAAAACGGGCATCACTCGTTTAGAGCAAGTGAAAATTGCCCAGTCATCGGCGCAGCAACGCACGGGGCGCGCCGGACGCCTAGAATCTGGCATCTGTTTGCGCCTTTACAGCGAAGCACAATATAAGCAGCAACCCCAAGTGCCGAGCGCGGAAATATTGCACAGTGACTTAGCGCCTTTGGCGATGGAGCTTGCGCAGTGGGGTGTGGTGTCGGTCAACGATTTGCCTTGGCTGGATACACCACCACCAGCAGCGATGCAGCAAGCTTGGAGTCTATTGCATACGCTTGGTTTGATGGACAGCAAACAGCAGCTCAGCGCATTGGGTAAAAAAGCGCAGTCACTCGGTGTGGAACCAAGGCTGGTGAGTATGCTGCTCAAAGCCCATGAAACGAGTGATTCAATGCTAAATACGGCGCTCGCTGTGACCGCTTTATTGGAAGAGCCTGAGCGTAATGTGCTGGATTTACAACATAGCTTAATGCGTTGGCAGCAAGCGACTCACCCTAAAACACAAAACCTACACCAGCGTGCCACGACGCTTGCGCGCGCACTCGGTGGCCAATTTCAGCTAACACAAGTAGATGAATCATTGTTGGCGTTAGTGCTGAGTTTGGCTTTTCCCGATCGCATTGCTCAGCGCCGCAGCGAGTCGCAACGGGGGCAGTTTTTACTGGCGAATGGTCACGGCGCGCAAATGCGTGACGATGAACGCCTCGCCGGCGCGCACTATTTAGTGGTGGTGGATTTAATGCGCAGCGGCTCACAAGCGAGCCAAATCTTTGTTGCGACAGAGTTGGATATGGATGCACTGCAAGCCCATTTCCCAGAGCTATTTAGTACACAAGAACGAGTCGACTGGGATGAGAAAGCGGGGAAACTGTGCGCGGAAAGGCTAACCCTGTGCGGTAAATTGGTTATTGAGCGTGAAGCGCTGCCAGAGCCTGCTCATGAAAAAATGACGCAAGCCTTGCTCAATTATGTCCGTCGCAAGGGGCTATCGGTATTACAGTGGAGCGAAGCGGCGAGCGCTTTATTAACGCGCATACGTTGCGCTGCGCAATGGCTACCGGAAGCGGCGTGGCCTGCTGTCGAGGAACAAGCGCTGCTCGATGATCTTGAAATTTGGTTAGCCCCCTATTTAGTCGGAGTAAAATCGGTCAAAGCGTTAGCGAAAGTACCGCTTTTTGATGCGCTCAATGCCTATTTAGGTTGGCCATTAAACCAAGAGATTGATCGCTGGCTTCCAACTCACCACCCGCTACCCACAGGCAATCGAGCCGCCATTCGTTATCAACTGGGCGCGGAGCCGATGCTGTCGGTCCGTATGCAGGAGATGTTTGGCGAGCAAGATTCCCCTACCATCGCTCAAGGGCGCAAAAAAGTGGTGATGGAACTGCTCTCACCTGCGCAGCGGCCTTTGCAAGTAACTCAAGATCTCGCCGGTTTCTGGCAGGGCGCTTATAAAGAAGTACAAAAAGAGATGAAAGGGCGTTACCCAAAACACGTTTGGCCTGATGATCCTGCCAACCACATAGCGACGACGAAAACTAAGCGGCAATTAGCACAATGACAACCCAGAAAAAGCCTACGGGCACTCAAAAAAATAGCGTAAAAAAACCTTCACGTCGCCCGGCCAAGAAGCCTTCAGCGCCACGCAAAGCATGGTGGAAAATTGTGTGGGGTATTGGCTGGAAACTGAGTCTTGCACTGGCCGCGGTGCTGTTGTTTGTTGGTATTTACTTAAATAGCGTGGTCAAACAACGCTTCGAAGGTCAGCTTTTTGATTTACCGACCGTCGTGTATGCGCGCATTTTGAATTTAGCTCCCGGTGATGACATCCCGCTGCAAGAGCTGCGCAATGAGCTTGATGTACTCAACTATCGCAAAGTGAACCAGCCACGCTATGCTGGCGAGTACTCTTCATCATCAAGCAAAATTGAGATCATCCGCCGCCCTTTTGAGTTTGCCGATGGCCCTGAGCCTGACCGCCATGTGATGCTCCATTTTAATGATAGCGGTTTAGTTCGTATCCAATCTCTTGAGCAAAAAGGGGATTTAGGTTACTTGCGTATTGAGCCCAAAATGCTCGGCATGCTTGAAAAAGGCAACGATGAGCAGCGGCTATTTTTACGTCGTGATCAGTTTCCTGAAGTGATGGTGGATGCGTTGCTTGCGACCGAGGATCGCTATTTTTATCAACATGATGGCATCTCTCCATTTGCGATTGCCCGTGCTTTAGTAGCTAACATTAAGGCTGGGCGCACCGTGCAAGGCGGCAGCACGTTAACTCAACAGCTGGCAAAAAATATTTTCTTATCCAGCGATCGAACCTTATGGCGTAAAGTGCGTGAAGCTTATATGGCGCTCATTATTGACTATCGCTACAGTAAAGATCGCATTTTAGAAGCCTATCTAAATGAGGTTTATTTGGGGCAAAGTGGCGGTGAGGCGATTCACGGTTTCGGCCTCGCCTCACGGCTTTATTTCGGTCAACCATTACAAGAATTGCGCATTGATCAATTAGCGTTGTTGGTGGGCATGGTTAAAGGGCCTTCTTATTATAACCCTGCGCGTTACCCTGAACGTGCTAAAGAGCGTCGCGACTTGGTTTTAAAGCTGATGATGCAGCAAGATATTTTGACGGCTAAACAGTTTGAACAAGCGGCCAGTCGACCGTTAGATGTGCAAAAGCATCCTCACATTGCCAGCCGGCAACCAGCGTATTTTCAGCAGTTAAAAATTGAACTGAAAGAGAAAGTGGGCGACGCCTTCAAAGCGGATACTGGCTTGCGCGTTTTTACCTCGCTCGATCCTGTTTCGCAAGCCAAATTGGAGCTGGCGATTGATCGACAAATTCCAGTGCTTTCCAAAACGGCGGGGAAAAACTTAGAAGCCGCAGCGATCGCTGTTGATCGAACCAGTGGTGAGATCCGTGCCATGGTTGGCGGTAAACAGACCGGTTATGACGGCTTTAACCGCGCTTTAAATGCAAGCCGTCCTATCGGCTCGTTAGTCAAACCAGCGGTCTATCTCACCGCACTCGCACAGCCAGATAAATACAACTTAGCCACCACGCTTATCGATAAACCCATCACACTCAAAGGGAACAAAGGCGAAGTGTGGTCACCGCGCAACTTTGATCGTCAGTTCCGTGGTGAAGTGCCGCTGTATCTCGCGTTAGCTAAATCACTTAATGTGCCTACGGTACAATTGGGCATGCAGCTTGGGATTGAACAAGTTTCTGACACTTTGGTGCGGCTCGGTGTCAACAAAGAGGAGATCCGTCCTGTACCGTCGATGTTTCTTGGCGCGTTCTCTCTGACGCCTTATCAAGTGGCGCAGATGTACCAAACCTTAACCAACTCGGGTAAAAAAGCGCCCTTATCGGCGCTGCGCTCGGTATTGGATTTAGAGGGCAATGTGCTCTATCAATCAATTCCCAAAGTATCCCAAGCCGTTGAGCAGCAAGCGGCGTGGCTTACAACTTATGCGATGAAGCGAGGAGTACTTGAAGGGACCGGGCGCTATCTCAATAATCAGTTCGCTTGGGCGGCATTGGCGGGGAAAACTGGTACCACTAACGATAGCCGCGACAGTTGGTTTGTCGGGGTGGATGGTCGTGAAGTCACCACGGTTTGGCTTGGCCGCGATGATAATCAGCCGATCAAACTTACGGGTTCGAGTGGTGCATTACGGGTGTACGCGGAATATTTACAACATCGGATCCCAGAAAAATTACTTCTTCCTTGGCCGCAAGGCATTACCACGATTGGCTTTAAAACCAGTGCCGAGGGTGAATTAGTCCAAGATTGTCACAACGAATTTAAACTGCCCATGTGGGATAAAAACGGCGCATTGAAACAGAGCTGTGATAAACAACCAGGACAATGGTTAAAAAATCTCTTTCAGTGGTAGCTGGGGGAGTTTATATTGAATTGATTTCAAAGGGATTTAAGGAAGAGTCGTGAAACAGTTTTTAAGTAACTTATTGTTCTTGGTATTCATGTTTCCTGCGACTTTCGCGGTGGCTGATGAGCCACAAGCTGAAAAACCTATGCTGGACAGTGCTGCGCGTCCCAAAGTTGCCGTCGTTCTTGCGGGAGGAGGGGCAAAAGGTGCAGCGCACATTGGCGTTCTCAAAGCGCTGGAAGAGATGCGCATCCCCGTTGATTTCATTACTGGTACCAGCATGGGCGCTTATGTGGGCGGCCTCTATGCCAGTGGTATGAGCGCCGATGAAATTGAAAGTTTAATTTACAGCGTGGATTGGAATGAAGGTTATCGTGACCGGGTCAACCGTAGCCAACGTCGTGTTCGGGATAAAGAGTACGAAGACCGCTATCAACTGACCACCGACCTTGGACTGCGTTGGGGGGAGATCCGCGCACCACGCGGTGTGGTGCAAGGGCAGAATATGTTGCGTATTTTGCGAGAAACGTCGGGCAATCTCTCTGAATTTCACTCCTTTGACCAACTGCCTATCCCTTATCGCGCGGTAGCCACTGATATCATTGCTCTTGAGGAAGTAGTGTTGGATCGTGGCTATTTAGTGGATGCGATGATGGCGAGTATGTCAGTACCCGGAGCACTGCCACCTTACGAAGTTAATGGTCGTTGGTTAGTCGATGGCGGTGTGACCAATAACATGCCTGTTGATGTTGCACGTGCCTTAGGGGCTGATATTGTTATCGCGATAGATATCAGTACCGATTACAAAAACCAAGAAGCTTTCACCACCTTTTTGACGGTAGCCGATCAGCTTTCCAACTATCTCGTACAAAGAAGCACTCAAAAACAAGCACGTTTATTGAATGAGCAAGATGTCTTTTTACGCCCTGATGTCGGCAGTATGGAAACCACTGAATTTGATAAAATGCCTACCGCTTATGAAAAAGGGTATGAGATTGCAATGGCGAACCAATCGGTATTGACTTCGTTGTCATTATCGAGTGCTAGTTATCAACGCTATGTGGAAGCAAAACAAGCTCGCCGCAGGGCTTTAATTTATGGCGATGATGTGCAGGTTGATGAAATCGTACTCAACAACCGCAGTCATTACAGCGATCAATTGTTAAAAAACCGTTTACATTTAAAGACAGGACAACCGCTATCAACCGAGCAGATTGAAGCGACGGTCGAAAATCTCTATGCATTGGATCGCTTTGAGTTAGTGACCTATGAATACCGAGAATTTGAAGGAAAGAACCAACTGGTCATCGATGTAAAAGAGAAATCTTGGGGGCCAAATTACCTCAATTTTCGCTTTTTCTTAGAAGATGATTTTCATACGGATAGTCAGTATGCGCTGGGTATCTCTTCCAATTTCACTAACTTAAATTCGTTTGGTTCTGAATTACGTTTCAATTTAGAAATGGGCACCGATAAGATCATCGAAGCGGAGCTTTTTTCTCCTCTGTTCTCAGGGCAAAAAGCGTTTACCTCAGCTTTGATTTCGTTTAGCAATGATAAACGTAATAAGCCAATGCAAGGGTTTGATGACACCAGTCTAGAAGCCAGTAAAGACTATTTACCGATCAGCTATTTAGAATGGATTGGAGAATTGTCGCTTGGTTATCAAGATAAATTATGGCGAGAGTTTAAGGTAGGGATCCGCTATACCGACGGGGAGGCTGAAGTCTCAAATTGGCCATCCATGGGAAATATGGATTACACCCGTGCTGGTGTGTTTGCTAACTACCGCATTGATACCTTAGATGACTTCAGCTTGCCTACCCGCGGTGTTTATCTTGATCTTGAGTATCTTGCATCGCACGATAAAGTTTCTGGTGTCTCTTCCGATCTTGAATCAAACGATACCGTGTATGAATTTTCCGGTGAACTGATCGCCGCTTACAGCTTTGGTCGCCATACTTTGGTCGGTAATCTTGATTACGGTGTGGTGCAAAGTAAAAATTCCAGTGAACCGATAAACCCTAAATCGATTGGTGGTTTCTTAAATTTATCGGGTATCCCTCGTAACAGCTTAATTGGCCAGAACAAAGCGTTCACTAGTTTAGTGTATCGTTATCGCTGGTTTGATAATGACTTTGGCCTGTTCAGTTCCCCATTTTATGTCGGTGCATCATTAGAATACGGCGGTGTATGGTCTGATCCTGATCTAAGCTTTGATACCGCCCCATTATACGGTGCGGGATCGGTGTTTGCCGGGGTTGATTCGCCGATTGGACCGATTATGTTTGCTTATGGTCGAACCGAAGATAATTTTGATTCGATATACTTGAGTATTGGCACTACCTTTTAGCGAGAATTGAGCTGAAAAGTGGGCGGTAAGTGACTCAAAAATCATAGAACTTTAGTCTTAAGTTGCTATGTTGGTCAAAATGATAAGATTTTAATTTAAAGTTAAATTTGCTATTCTTCGTCCCACAGTTTGGCCTCTCTGCCGCTGATTACATAAAAATATCTGGCAATGGAGAGCCAAGTTTCCAAGGATGTTTGCCCATCATGTCAATAATAATGGGGTAAACCGCAATGAGAGGAAAAAGTCGTGCTTGAAGCCTACCGTAAACACGTCGCAGAGCGTGCTGCCGAAGGAGTTGTTCCTAGACCCCTAAATGCTGAACAAGTCGCAGGACTTGTTGAACTGTTGAAAAATCCCCCTCAAGGTGAAGAAGCGTTCATGCTTAATCTCCTTGAAAATCGAATTCCCCCCGGTGTGGATGAGGCCGCTTATGTTAAAGCGGGCTTTTTAACCGCCATCACTAAAGGTGAGGTCTCTTCACCGTTAGTGAGCCGCGCAAAAGCTGCGCAACTACTCGGAACTATGCAAGGTGGTTATAACATCGAGCCGCTAGTTTCATTGCTTGATGATGCTGAGCTGGCACCTATTGCGGCTGATGCACTATCGCGTACTCTACTGATGTTTGATGCGTTCTATGACGTTGAAGAGAAAGCAAAAGCGGGTAATGCACATGCACAAAAAGTGCTGCAATCATGGGCAGACGCAGAATGGTTCCTTTCAAAACCGGCGCTTCAAGAGAAGATCACGCTAACCGTATTTAAAGTTACTGGCGAAACCAATACTGATGATTTGTCACCAGCGCCAGATGCATGGTCACGCCCAGATATTCCAGTGCATGCACTGGCTATGTTGAAAAATGAACGTGAAGGCATTCAACCCGATAAAGCAGGCAGCATTGGCCCTATCACTCAAATCGAAGCGCTAAAAGAGAAAGGCCATCAGCTAGTCTACGTGGGTGATGTGGTCGGTACAGGCTCGTCTCGTAAATCCGCGACTAACTCTGTTTTGTGGTTTATGGGTGACGACATCCCATTTGTGCCTAATAAACGCGCAGGTGGTTACGTGCTCGGCGGTAAAATTGCACCTATCTTCTTCAACACCATGGAAGATGCTGGCGCGTTGCCGATTGAAGTTGACGTTACCAAGCTCAACATGGGTGATGTGATTGATGTTTACCCGTTTGAAGGCAAAGTGTGTAACCATGACACTGGCGAAGTACTTGCTACGTTCAAGCTTAAAACCGATGTATTGATTGATGAAGTGCGCGCTGGCGGCCGTATTCCACTGATCGTTGGTCGTGGTTTAACGGATAAAGCACGCGAAGCACTAGGCTTAGAAGCGTCAACAGTATTTCGTCGCCCAGTTGCAGTGGCTGATACAGGCAAAGGTTATACACTGGCTCAGAAAATGGTCGGTAAAGCATGCGGCGTGACGGGTGTTCGTCCGGGGACTTACTGCGAACCTAAAATGACCACGGTTGGATCGCAAGATACCACGGGCCCGATGACACGTGATGAATTGAAAGATTTGGCGTGTCTTGGTTTCTCTGCTGACTTAGTCATGCAATCTTTCTGTCATACCTCGGCTTATCCAAAGCCTGTTGATGTGAATACCCACCATACCTTGCCTGATTTCATCATGAACCGTGGCGGTGTTTCACTGCGTCCGGGTGATGGCGTTATTCACTCATGGCTAAACCGCATGTTGTTACCTGATACCGTCGGTACTGGTGGTGACTCGCATACACGCTTCCCGCTTGGCATTTCATTCCCAGCCGGTTCTGGCTTGGTTGCTTTTGCGGCCGCAACGGGTGTGATGCCACTGGATATGCCAGAATCTGTCTTGGTGCGTTTCAAAGGTGAAATGCAGCCGGGCATCACGTTGCGCGATCTAGTGCACGCGATTCCTTATTACGGGATTAAGCAAGGCCTGCTCACGGTGGCGAAAGCGGGGAAAATTAACGAATTCTCTGGCCGTGTGCTAGAAATCGAAGGGGTTGAGCACTTAACGGTTGAGCAAGCGTTTGAACTTTCTGATGCCTCGGCAGAACGCAGTGCGGCGGGTTGTACGGTTAAATTGTCACAAGCCTCAATTGAAGAGTACCTCAACTCTAACATCACTATGTTGAAGTGGATGATCGCCGAAGGTTATGGTGACCGCCGTACTATTGAGCGTCGTATTACGGCGATGGAAGCGTGGCTAGCCAATCCTGAGTTGATGCAAGCGGATAGTGATGCAGAATACGCACATGTGATTGAGATTGATCTTGCTGAGATTAAAGAGCCGATTCTATGTGCGCCAAATGACCCAGACGATGCGCGCTTACTTTCTGATGTACAAGGTACGCCTATTGATGAAGTCTTCATAGGTTCTTGTATGACCAACATTGGTCACTTCCGTGCGGCAGGTAAATTGCTTGAGAAGTTCAATGGTCAGTTAGACACACGTTTGTGGGTTGCGCCACCGACTAAGATGGACAAAGATCAGCTTATCGAAGAGGGCTATTACGGCATCTTTGGTCGCGCTGGGGTACGCATTGAAACTCCAGGATGTTCGTTATGCATGGGTAACCAAGCGCGTGTTGCCGATAAAGCGACCGTTATGTCGACTTCGACTCGTAACTTCCCGAACCGTTTAGGGACTGGCGCGAATGTTTACCTTGCTTCGGCAGAGCTGTCGGCCGTGGGTGCCATTTTAGGCCGCATTCCGACACTGGAAGAGTACCTAGAGTACGCGAAGCAGATCAACGCAACTGCAGCTGACACCTATCGTTACCTCAACTTCCATCGTATGGCGCAATACACTAAAAAAGCAGACAGTGTGATTGTCCAGCAAGCGGTGTAAGAGCTATCCAAGCTAACCTCCTAATAAAAAAGCCACCGATTCGGTGGCTTTTTACCATTCTAGCTTCTCACTCAATGCTGAAATAGCATTAGATTAAGTTCGATTGGTGGCTGCAATGCTCCGCCAACAATGACTTGCCCCATAATTCATAACGTTGTTCTTTCAATGGAGTTAAAATGAGTGTGAACGTCATATGGTATTCAGCGAAATAGTTATTGCCTGTAAGACAAGCTAAAAACACACGCGACATTACGCGCGGTCATTTCTACATTTTGCGCCGCTTCGGCAAGGGCTGTAGGCAAGTCGACCGAGCGTGGAACGACACTGAATACCGCATCGATGCCATGTGGGTGAACAACGGCGCAGTCTGCTGACAAGCAGCCTGCAATGCCGATCACTGGCACGGAAAAACGTTTGGCAGTGCGCGCAACACCGATTGGCGTTTTACCGTGAATGGTTTGGCTATCAATGCGTCCTTCCCCAGTGATGACTAAATCGGCATCCTTTACTACATCGCTAAGGTTCACTGCATCCATCACAATTTCAATGCCAGGACGAAGGCTCGCTCCTAGTAGACCAACCAGCGCCGCACCTAAACCGCCTGCCGCGCCAGCACCCGGCATCTCTTTAACATCACGACCTAATTGCGTTTTGATGATGTTTGCATAATGCGCAAGGTTGGCATCAAGTTGCGCGACCATCTCGGGTGTCGCTCCTTTTTGTGGGCCAAAGACGTGCGAAGCGCCTTGTACGCCGCACAGTGGATTATCGACATCGCAGGCGACCTCCAGTTTGATGCGGGCTAAACGTGGGTCCAGTAGTGTGAGATCAATCGAGGCCAGTTTCGACAATTCACCGCCCCCAAAGCCTAATGGATTGCCATCTGAATCAAGCAGTTGAATGCCGAGGGCTTGCGCCATGCCGAGGCCACCATCGTTGGTTGCACTGCCACCAATGCCGATGATGATGTGTTCAACACCTTGATCGAGCACGGTTTTAATCAGCTCACCAGTACCGTAGCTGGTGGTGTTCATTGGGTTGCGTTGCTCTGGCGGCACCAGGTGTAAGCCAGATGCGGCCGCCATCTCAATGATCGCTGTTTTACCATCACCCATTAAGCCATAAAAAGCCTCGACTTGCTCACCTAGCGGCGCCGTCACCGTTGTGGTAACAATCGATCCATTAGTGGCATCAACCAGTGATTGGACCGTCCCTTCGCCGCCATCGGCCATCGGTAACTTAATGTAGTGCGCATCGGGCAACACTTGTTTGAATCCATTCTCTATCGCGGTGGCGACTTCCATTGCCGTTAGGCTCTCTTTATAAGAATCTGGAGCAATAACAATTTTCATTTTTAACACCTTAACTGCGTTAAACAAACAGACCAAATACGCCAAAAATCATCACAGAAATGAAGGCAATCACTAAACCTACTGCCGATTCATAAGGAATTAAGGTGAGACGCTCACGAATGTCCATATGTACCGCTCCGCCCGTGGCATGGAAGAAACTACCGTGTGGCATATGATCAAGTACGGTCGCACCTGAATGGATCATGGCAGCTCCTGCCAGCGCAGGTACGCCTAGCTCGAGTATAGTGGAGCTAAAGACGCTGGAGGCAACGGCTGTACCTGCGGTGGTGGAAGCGGTCGCCAGTGACATCATTGCACCTGAGATCGGTGCAAGCAGGTAAGAAGGCAAGCCAGAAGCGGTCAGTACTTCGATTAAACCGCCTTTAAGACCTGAATTGGCGATGATGCCGGCTAAAGTACCAGTACCAAGCAGCATAACCGCAACTGGAGCCATGCGTGTTAAACCTGAAACCGCGAAGTGGTTAGTGTCTGCAAATCGTCCCATCACGACCGCACCGACTAATCCGCCTAATGGTAGTGCAATTAAAGGATCCACATTGATGCCAGCGATAGGGCGTAGTGCGAGTAACACAATCGCCACTAATGGTGCGATGATCGCTGAGCTAAAGCGGGGGAGCCTAGAATGATCCACCGCAACGACTTCATTGGCGGAGACTTTACTTCCTTTATTAACTAAACGTTTGGCAATCAAGTAAGCCACAATAAGCCCGCAGATCCCAGGAATAATACCCGCCGCCATGACAGAAGTAAGTGGCACGTTAAACGCGTCGGCTGCGGCAATCGCATTAGGGTTAGGTGACATTACGTTACCCGCTTTACCGCCGCCAATCATCGCTAGCAGAATGGCCGCCTTGGAGAGATCGGCACGGCGAGCGATCGCCAGAGCGATAGGAGATACGGTGATTACTGCCACGTCGACAAACACGCCGACCGCAGTCAAAATTAAGGTTGCTAAGGCCAAGGCAAATAAAGCGCGAGTTTCTCCAACCTTTTTCACTATGGTTTCTGCAATGGAAGTGGCAGCGCCTGATTCAATCAATACACCAGCCAAAATACCTGCTGCAAGAATGCGTAGCACTGCGGTTACAATGCCTTGTGCGCCACCAATCATCAGAGCAACGGTGTCGGTCAGCGATACACCGCCGATCACGCCACCGACCAACGCGCCGATGATCATGCCATAGGCGGGTGGTACTTTTTTTAGAATGAGCGTGATAGCCACGACTAATGCGGCCAGAGCTCCGAGAGTTGAAACTTCAATCATCTTCTATATCCATATTTTTTATCAGTGATTGGCTGCAATATAGGGAGCAAAAATAAAAGAGTCTTCAGTCTATTGCACAGATTACTGGCTTTGACGCGACTTATTAATTGTGCAAATGCACAATTTTATGTTTTTATTTGAAGCAAGATAAAGCCAAATAAAGGTGAGTAATGTCATTTAACTGATTGAATTTTAAAGCGGTTACTTGCTCAATTTTTTCAAGCCTATAGCGCAAGGTATTACGGTGAATATGCAGTGTTTGGCAAGTTTGATGAACATCGCAGTTTTGCTCAAAATAATGGCGGAGGGTTTTAATTAATATTCCCTTAGTATCATACCGTTCCAGCAGGGTATAGGGGTGGCGTAACTGCTCGCGGCTCCATGGCTCATGCTGTACGCTATTGAGCAGTACAGGTAACTTATCATCTTGATAAAAGAAGACGTCCCCCTGTTTATGACGGGAGGCTTGCATCGTCAACTTGGCGGTTTGATAAGATTGAGCCAGCCCAGAGAGCGTTGGAAAATAATCACCTAGTGCAATTTTGATGGTGAATTTGCCCTCTTTTTTCACTCGCTTCAACAGTTGATTGACTCGTTTCGTTTCGGCCTCTTGTGACCAACCTTTTTCGGTGAGTGAGATGGGTTTTAAAACCACCACTTCGTTGTGATAAACTGAAATGATCCCCACCAAATTGTCCCGTTCAGGGTATTCCAGCAGATGCACTAACTGCTGTAAGTGTTCTAGCGATAAGGCGGTGTCGTTATCTGGGATCAATTTGACCACGGCAGCGATACGCGGCTGGGAAAGGTCGAGCCCTAACCGCTCGGCGATTGAATTGAGCTGTGTTTCGTTGAGAGTGGCACCTTGAATTAGTTGTAATAGCAGCTCTTCACGGTGGCGCTTATTCCACTGTACTTGTGCCATCAGTGCGGCTTGTTCAACGATAAGCTCCGCCGTCATTTTGACCAGCTCGCCATAACGGTGAACCTCCGTTGGGTTACCGGAAATTCCAACCACGCCGATCACTCGTTGTTGATAAATGATGGGGAAATTGATGCCGGGTTTAACGCCTTTTAGGTAACTGGCGGTGGCATGATCAATTTCAACCACTCGATTTTCATTGATGGCTAAAATCGCCCCTTCGTGTTTCTGGTGCAAACGAGTGGGATCACCTGAGCCAATAATGCGTCCCTTTTCATCCATTACGTTGACTGAATAAGTGATGATCTTCATCGCTCTTTCTACAATCTGGCGTGCGGTGGTTTCTGTGATCTGCATAATCTCAAGTGGTTTCGTTAGCCATAATCACCGATAATAACAAAGTTATCCGTATCCCCAAGCACCAATATCGAGAACCCGATGGACTACGAATTTAAAAAAAATACCCTAGATGGGAGCTATTACTGCTCTTTTTCGATGGGGCACGAAATTATTGGCCGTTGGCTACAAGAGGAGATTAGCAACGATCTTCCCAAAATAGATCAAGTTATTGCGCTAATGGCAGCATCGAAACGTGCATTTAATCAAGAGCAGACGCTTGAGGGGCAGGAGATCAGCGTGATGATTCTTGCCGATGAGGTCACGGTTCAGGCCAATGTTTTGACGCATGGTGAAGCGCTTGATAGTGACAGTGAGTTTGATTTTTACGATTGTGAAAGCACCGCAAGCTGCGGCATTGACGATTTTGCTTTGATGATCAAGCAGTGGTGCGAATTTGTACGTTACTCACCTGCGGACTTCACTTAGCGCTGCACAAAACTGGTGAAGATTAAACACTTCGCTTTATTTGTGGGAAAGGGTTGCACCTCATTTGTGCAACCCTTTTCTTTTTGGCATAAGAAATGGTTACAAATCTTTTAAAATCATTAAGTTAAAAAGTTGGCACGCAGCTTGGATTGTATTGATCGTAAACGGACTACTGCTTGTGAGAGGATGCAATGAAACTGATCAACGCGATAATTAAACCATTTAAGTTAGACGATGTGCGTGAAGCTTTGGCCGATGTCGGCATCGAAGGGATGACGGTTTCCGAAGTGAAAGGCTTTGGTCGCCAAAAAGGGCACACCGAGCTCTACCGAGGCGCGGAATATCAAGTCGATTTTCTGCCTAAAGTGAAATTAGAAATAGCGACACAAGCTGAAAATGTCGATCGCGTGATAGAAGCGATTATCAAAGCGGCGCACACCGGAAAAATTGGTGACGGAAAAATTTTTGTGTATGACCTCAGCCAAGCTGTGCGTATTCGTACTGGCGAAATGGACAGTGAAGCACTGTAAAGATTCAAAGGATTGGAGATAACCATTATGGAATTAGCAGCAACGGTAACAGAGCTACGTTACGCACTCGATACGTTTTTTTTCTTGATTTCGGGTGCGTTGGTGATGTGGATGGCAGCTGGCTTTGCCATGCTAGAGGCGGGTTTAGTCCGTTCTAAAAACACCACTGAAATTTTAACCAAAAACTTTTGTTTGTACGCGATTGCCTGTACCACGTATTTAGTGGTTGGTTACAACATTATGTATGTTGATAACGCAGAAGCAGGCTGGCTGCCTTCATTCGGCTCCTTGATGGGTAGCCAAGCAGAAGGCGCGGATCACTCCCTTGAATCAGACTTTTTCTTCCAAGTGGTGTTTGTGGCAACCGCGATGTCGGTGGTTTCTGGCGCTGTCGCTGAGCGAATGAAATTGTGGTCGTTCCTTATTTTTTCCGTCATTTTGACCGCATTTATTTACCCAATGGAAGGCTATTGGACTTGGGGCGGTGGCTTTCTTTCTGCTGCCGGTTTCAGTGATTTTGCCGGCTCAGGTATTGTTCACTTAGCGGGTGCATCGGCGGCGCTAGCTGGGGTCATCTTGTTGGGAGCACGTAAAGGTAAATACGGTAAAAATGGTGAAATTTACCCTATTCCGGGCTCCAACATGCCACTTGCGACTTTGGGTACATTTATCCTGTGGTTTGGCTGGTTTGGTTTTAACGGTGGTTCACAACTAATGCTGTCTGATTTTGAAAACGCAACAGCGGTTGGTCAGATTTTCCTCAACACCAATGCCGCTGCAGCAGCGGGTTCTATCGCGGCTCTATTAGTTTGTAAAACCACTTGGGGTAAAGCGGATTTAACCATGGTACTCAACGGTGCGTTGGCCGGGTTAGTGGCTATTACCGCTGATCCTCTCTCTCCATCACCACTGTATGCGGTAGCGATTGGTGCTGTAGCGGGTGTGTTGGTTGTGTTTAGCATTATTGCTCTTGATAAAGTGAAAATTGACGATCCTGTGGGCGCAATTTCAGTACATGGCGTATGTGGTTTGTTCGGTTTAATGGTTGTGCCAATCAGCAATACTGATGCGACTTTTGGCGCTCAACTACTTGGAGCCGCAGTGATTTTCGCTTGGGTATTTGGTGCAAGCCTTGTGGTTTGGGGCATCCTGAAGGCAACGATAGGCATTCGAGTTTCGGAAGAAGAAGAATTAGAAGGGATGGATATGCACGACTGTGGGGTGGGGGCCTACCCAGAATTCGTGACAATAAAGTAATATTTCCTTACAGATAACCTACCTAAAAACCTGCCGATTAAGGCAGGTTTTTTTATTGATTGAATTGTTTTTCAATCCATCATCAATATAATAACGAAACTGATAAACATTATCATTACCAATTTTAAAGGGAACTAGAAATGAAGAAACTGCTTACTCTGTCTGCGATGGCATGTAGTGTGATGGCTCCGAGCGCGATGGCGGCAGAAGAGGTCAACGTTTACTCATACCGCCAACCATTTTTGATTGAGCCGATGTTTAAAGAGTTCACTCAACAAACCGGTATCAAAGTGAATGTGAAGTTTGCGAAAGAAGGGATTGCTGAGAAATTGGTACAAGAGGGTGAGTACAGCCCTGCTGACGTGATTTTAACCTCAGAATTTAGCCGTCTTTTTGAGTTATCTGAAAAAGGTTTAGTCCAAGCGGTGGATAACAAAACCATTGAAACCAACATTCCTGCCCAGTATCGCGATAGCGAAGACGAGTGGTTTGCACTAACAGTGCGTACCCGTAGTGTCTACTCATCACGCGATCGCGTAGGCAAGCTGGGTGATGACTTCAACTACGCTGACCTCGCGAAGCCTGAATTTAAAGGCAAAATCTGTACTCGTAGTGGTAAACACCCTTACAACGTGGCGCTGGTTGCATCCATGATTGCAGAGCAAGGCGAAGCGAGCACTAAAGTTTGGCTTGAAGGTGTCAAAGCCAATTTAGCACGTAAGCCTCAAGGTAACGATCGTGACCAAGTTAAAGCGATTAAAGAAGGTTTGTGTGATGTCTCATTGGGTAATAGCTATTATTTAGGGAAAATGTTAGCTGATGAGAAGCAAAAATCATGGGCTGAAGCCGTCTACATCAACTTCCCAGGTCAGAATGCGCAAGGCACGCATGTTAACGTGAGTGGTATGGCGATGGCGAAGTACGCGCCTAACAAAGAAAACGCAGTTAAGCTGATGGAGTTTTTGACCAGCGATAAAGCACAGCACATGTACGCTGACGTCAACTTTGAATACCCAGTAAAAGCAGGTGTTGAGCGTTCTACACTAGTCGCTTCATGGGGTGATTTTAAAGCGGATCCACTGCCGCTCGAAAAAATTGCCGACAATCATGCCGCGGCAATTAAGCTGCTTGATGAAGTGAAATTTGACCTTTAATCGGTTCTAGGGGTATAACAGTGCCCCTATTCTATTGAAGGGGCATGAGATGTATTTGCAAACGCATTTATGTGTCAGTAAGCCTTATTGTAATTAGGCAATGAAAGAAAAAAATACATTATGGAAAACCAGTAGTGCCAGTGTCACTGTGCTACTGGTTTTGCCGATCTTAGCCATCTTTATTACCGCTGCGGGACAAAGTGATGAGGTTTTTTCTCATCTCATGTCAACAGTGATGCCCACCTATACCTTTAATACCGTCGTATTAACGTTCAGTGTGATGGGGCTTTCTTTGCTATTTGGCATTCCCAGTGCTTGGTTAATGGCGATGTGTAAGCTGCCTACCGAACGCATTTTACAATGGGCTTTGGTGTTACCACTTGCGATGCCCGGCTATATTATCGGTTACATCTTTACCGGTTGGTTTGACTACGCAGGCCCAGTGCAAGTGTTACTTAGAGATATTACGGGTTGGGGCGCAGGTGATTACTGGTTTCCCGACATTCGCAGTTTGGGCGGGGCAAGCATTGTGCTTGCGCTGGTGCTTTATCCATATGTTTACCTACTGTGCCGTGCAGCATTCATGGAACAAAACGTCTCCTTATTGCAATCCGCTCGTCTATTAAAATGCTCTCCGTGGCAGAGTTTTCGTCTGATTTCACTACCGCTTGCACGGCCCGCGATGGCGGTTGGCCTCTCCTTAGTGGCGATGGAAACGGTGGGAGATTTTGGTACGGTGAGTTACTTTGCCGTTAATACCCTAACGACTGCGGTGTATGACACTTGGCTCGGTTATTCTAATTTGAATGCGGCAGCGAAAATATCTGCCATCATGTTGGTGATTGTATTATTACTGCTGAGCGCAGAGCGCTATAGTCGTCGTAAACAGAAATTATTTCAAAGCCAATTTAACAGCCATGAAGATTTTCGCTATCAGTTGCAAGGGTGGAAAAAATGGGCCGCTTTGTGTTGGTGTTGGGGGCTAGTTGCGCTCGCGTTTCTTCTGCCTTTATTGCAGTTGGCCTCATTCGCTTATCATTATTTTGCGAAAAGTTGGACTTCGGAGTTCCAAGACTTTGCGATCAATAGCTTAACGGTTTCGTTGACGACAGCGCTGGTGGCGGTGTTGATTGCTTTGGTCGTGAATTTTTGCCATCGGTTGAACGCCAATGGGGTGACTTTAGCCTTTATGCGCTTGTCTTCTATGGGGTATGCGGTTCCCGGAACCGTGCTAGCGATTGGTGTGATGGTTCCGGTGCTGTTTATGGATCATTGGGTCAATGATGTTGCTAAAGCGATGCAATGGGGGCGACCGGGTCTTATCTTTTCTGGTTCGATGTTTGCTATTGTTTTTGCTTTAGTGGTGCGTTTTTCGGCCGTGGCGATTGGTAGTATAGAAAGTAGCCTCAATAAAGTCTCACCTTCTTTGGATATGGCGGCTCGAACTATGGGTTATCGATCGAACGCTATGCTGTGGCGAGTTCATCTGCCATTGATCCGCCGTGGTACGCTTATCGCTGGGTTGTTGGTGTTTATTGAGTCAATGAAAGAGCTGAATGCCGCTTTGTTATTGCGTCCGTTCAATTTCGAAACCTTGGCGACCTATGTTTATAACTACGCATCGGATGAACAATTAGAAGTGGCTGCTTTGCCTGCGATACTCTTGGTCGCGGTTGGTTTAATTCCGCTTATCGTCGTTAACCGTTCACTGGAGCAAAATCACTGATGAGTTGTGCGCTGTCTATCCATGATTTGACTTGCAAATATGAAAACCAAACGGTTTTACAATCACTGTCGCTGGAAGTCAAACAGGGAGAAATCGTCTGTTTATTAGGAGCAAGTGGTTGTGGGAAAACGACCTTATTGAAAGCTATTGCGGGTTTGCTGCCGCTTAGCTCTGGGGTGATGAGCCTTAATTGTGTGACGATTGATGATGGTCAACATTGGTTGCCACCGGAAGCGCGAAACATAGGGATGATTTTCCAAGATTATGCGCTGTTTCCTCACTTAACTGTTGCGGAAAATATCGCGTTTGGATTGCGTCAGCTCTCTCAAACCGAGCGCAAAGCGAAAGTCGAAGAGATGTTGGCATTAGTGCACTTAGCGGGGCTGGGGGATCGTTATCCTCATCAACTATCGGGTGGACAGCAGCAGCGAGTGGCGATTGCTCGCTCCTTGGCGTATAAACCGGATCTGCTACTGCTTGATGAGCCGTTTTCCAACATCGATACCCAAGTTCGCCATGAGTTGATCGGTGAAATTCGCAACATTTTTAAAAAGCAGGGTGTGACGGCTATTTTTGTGACCCATAGCCGCGAAGAAGCTTTTGCTTTTGCTGATAAAATGGCGGTAATGAATCACGGTGTGATTGAGCAATATGGCACCGCATCAGAGCTGTACTACCAACCGTCGAGTAAATTTGTGGCCGATTTCTTAGGTGGTGGAAGTTATTTAAGCGCCAAACGAATTTCAGAATGGCAATTTGAGACCGATTTAGGTGTGGTTGACGCCAAAGCTCAGCAACCCATTGAGCTTGAAGCCAAATGCGAATTACTACTGCGGCCACAACACATTCAAATTAGTGCGCAGCAAGAGAGCAAAGTCCGCGTGTTAGAGCAGCAATTTATGGGCGATCACTGCCGTTATGTGATTGATGCGTATGGCAGTAAGTTGCTGGCGAGTTCTTCACAGCCGTTGAGCGTTGGGCAAAATGTTGCAGTCAGCATTGATACGCAAGGTGTGTTGGCTTTTTAAAAAAAGCCCGGCATGACGCCGGGCAAGTGTTCTTCATCGATATACCTACAACCTCTTCATACTGTGCGGGTATAGCGACTCAAATTTGAGTCGAAGTGGGTAAAAGCTATAACGATAGAAAATCTTTCACCTGTTGAAGAACACGTTCTGCAGTGTCTTTATCCGCCATTTCAGCAAAAATGCGTAGCAATGGTTCGGTACCAGAGAAACGAGCAATAACCCAGCCGCCGTTTTTGAAGTAGACTTTGGCTCCGTCTTCGTAACTGACTTTCTCAATCTCATACTCAAATTGAGGCAACTGTTTCTCAACGTAAATTTTGTTATACAACGACTCTTTTTGTGCGGCTTTAAATTTGCAGTCACCTTCTGCGGTGTAGGCGTAACCGTATTTCGCGTAAATTTCCCCCAGTAATTCGGAGAGTTTTTTACCTGTCACGCTGATCATTTCAACCAACAAACTCGATGCAAAAACCCCATCTTTACCTTTGATGTGTCCACGAATGGTTAAACCGCCGGAGCTTTCACCACCAATCAGTGAATCATCCGCTTCCATTTGTGAGCTGATGTGTTTAAAGCCAACGGGGACTTCAAAACTTTTCTCATCGTGGTCAGCGGCAATTTTATCCAGCAGGTGGGTGGTGGCGATATTACGCACCACGGATCCTTTCCAACCCTTATATTCAAGCAGGTAGTAGTAAAGCAGGATCAGTACTTCATTAGGATGGATGAAGTTGCCTTTCTCATCAATAATACCAAGTCGGTCTGCATCACCGTCGGTACCTATCCCAATATCGTAACCTTCTGCGGCCACTAAATGTTTGAGACGATAAAGAGTCGCTGCATTAGGGGAAGGCATTAAACCGCCAAAATCGGGGTTTTTGCCATCATTGATCACATCCACATCGCAGCGGCCATTGATCAGAACCGTCTGCAATGCATTTTTCGCGACGCCAAACATAGGGTCAATCAACACACGTAGGTTGGCTTTTTTGATCGCTTCAATATCGATAAAGTTGATGATTGAATCAACAAATTCATTCATTGGGTTGATGATGACAATCGATTTATCTTGCAGCGCTTGTTCAAATTCGACGTGTTTTACATCGGCAAGCGTCAGTGACGCGATTTGTTGTTCAATCTTTTGTGTGATCACTTCATCAGCGTCTCGTCCACCTTCAATGAACACTTTGATGCCGTTGTAGTCCGCAGGGTTGTGGGATGCCGTAATACACGCCGAATAGGCGCAATTCATCTCTTTGGCCTTGAACATCACAATAGGGGTAGGAACAAACTTATCGATAAAACTTACCACCACGCCATTCGCTGCTAAGACTTGCGCAAACCAACGTGCGGCTTTGTCAGAAAGAAAGCGGCGGTCGTAGCCGATAACAAACCCGTTGTTAGCCACATTTTCGTGGTTAATGATGTTGGCAAGTGATTGAGCCACTAGACAGACGTTGTCTTTGGTAAACTCTTCACCAATAAAGGCGCGCCAGCCACCTGTACCAAATTTGATCATAATAAAATCCTTGTGGGACGAATGTTGAGCCTCAGCTCCTTCGCGCTGAGGCTCAAATCGCGTTAACCGAGAATAACCACTACATCGTTGACACTGCCTTGTGCCATGACAGGAATCACGCCTTCTACTGCTTCGCCATTCACTGTGATTGTTTTCACTCCTTTACTAACGGAGTTCGGGTTTTGCACTGTGATGTTGTAAGTCGCGCCGCGCCATTGGCGAGTTACTTCAAAACCAGGCCAATTGGTAGGAATGCATGGGTCTACGACGAGGCCATCAAAACCGACACGAACACCCAAAATGAAGTTGGTGACGGCAAAGTAGGCCCAACCAGACGTACCTGTTAACCATGGATGGTTTGCACGGCCGTGATCTTGGTGATCTCGTCCCATAATGAACTGCACGTATGAGTAAGGTTCGGCAACGCGCTTTTCAATGATGTCGTTTTGGTTATAAGGGTTTAATGCGTCGTAGAACTTCATGGCTCGATCACCACGGCCAAGCTTCGTTTCTGCAACCCATGCCCAAGGGTTTGGATGTGAGAAAATAGCGCCATTTTCTTTAACACCTTGATAAACACGAGTAACGAAACCGATATCATCATTAGGGGTAGAGAAGGAAGGTGCGTTCAGATGTAAGCCGTATTCGGAGAATAGATTCTCATCAACGGCGTCCATCGCTTTTTCACCACGCTCTTGCGACACAGCGCCCGATAAGACGGCGAGTGTGTTTGATTCAAGATGAACTCGACCTTCAGTTTGCTGAGCGGTTCCTATCTTGTCGCCATTTTTCGTCAGGCCACGGATATACCAGCCGCCTTCTTCATCCCAAAGGTGAGTTTCACAAGCTTCACGTACGTTCGCCGCCATTTCGGTATATTTCGCAACATCCTCTGCATTGTCACGGTATTTTGCAAGGTCGATAAACTCTTGCAGCGCCCAAAAGTGGAGGAAAGAAACCATAGATGATTCGCCACCACCTAAGTTCAGGCAATCGTTCCAGTCAGCGCGTAAGCCTTTGCAGATACCTGTTTGCCCTACGTATTCTGCTGAGAAGTTAAGCGCCGCCTTCATGTGTTCGTAAACCGTTGCATTGCCACCATCGGCGTAAGGGATCACTTCATCAAAGAAGGATGTTTCACCCGTTTCCATCACGTATTTACAGATGGTTGGAACGAGCCAGAGATGATCGTCAGAACACGTATCTTCAATGCCGTGGATCTTATCTTCATCACTTGGCGTTGGTACAACGGTTGGCGATTTTGATGGTTTGACATCCGCTTTTTCTGGATCAAACCAGTCAGGATCAAATAGGTGTAGGCCATAGCCTGCTTTGACTTGACCACGAAGCAGATCAACCAAGCGTTTACGGGTCATCTTCGGGTTTGCGTGCGGTACTGAAATGGCATCTTGCGCCGTATCACGGTAACCAAGGCCAGTACGACCACCCACTTCAATGAAAGAGGCAAAGCGAGACCACACCACACACGTTTCCGCTTGATAAAGCGTCCAAGTGTTTATCATGGTATCAAGGCCTTCATTCGGTGATTTTACTTGGAATTTCGCACAACGTTCATCCCAATGCGCTTTGATCCCAGCAAAAGCGGCATCGACATTAGCCAAGTCTTGGTACTTAGCACGCAAACGCGCGCCATTGCCTTTACCAATTCCCAAAATATAAGCAAAGCGAACTTCTTCACCCGGTTGGATCACAAATTGTTTGTGCAGCGAACCGCAATGGTTGTAGCAAGTTTGCGCGCTGTTCGAGCAGTGACCACGTTCTACTGCAATGGGATTGGCTTCGTCACGATACAAGCCGAGGAAGGTGTCGCGTTGTCCATCATAAGAGTCTGGATCAAACGTCGAGGCTAAGTAGTAAAAGCCTTCGAAATCATTGGTGTTGTAGTAAAGATCGTACTCAATCACACCCGCGTGATAAGCGGTACCTGCAGAGTAAAGCGACATCTGATGGTTTTGGTTATCGGATTGAATGTGACTAAAAGAGAATTCAACAAACGAAAAAGCGCTGATAGTGCGAGTCTCTGTGGAATCGTTTTTAATGACGACATCCCAAATTTCAGCATCTTCGCCTTTCGGTACAAAGAGAGTTTTAGTGGCAGTAATGCCGCTGTATTCACATTTGAATTTGGAGTAAGAGAGGCCGTGGCGGACTTCATACTTCGCTTCTTCTAAGCTTTTTGCTACGGGTTGCCAAGAAATAGACCAATAGTCGCCAGTTGCATCGTCACGTAAGTAAACATAGTGCCCCGGGCGATCAAAAGAAGCGTTCGGGCGAAATTTGGTAACACGGTTATATTCTGGTGAATTGTAAAAAGAGTAACCGCCCGCGTTATGAGAGATCACGGTGCAGAATTTTTCTGTCCCTAAGTAGTTGGTCCAAGGCGCTGGAACGTCAGGGCGTGTGATGACATATTCACGATTGTCGTTATCGAAATAGCCGTATTTCATTGTCATTTCCTTTTAAACAAACTGCGTCTTTTGCAGCCAAAAATTATGCTAGAGAAAACCAAGGAGAGGTAATGCCGACTCCAAGTGTTGTGTTTATTTCCATGGTGCTCGGTAACGGATGCCTTGCTTGTCCAACATCGGCAGATGTCCTTTGAGCCGTGACAGATAATCTTGCCAATCACGATGCACTTTATGAGTCCATCCTGCTTCAGCGAGTGCAGTTAAGCGTGGGTAAATCATGTATTCCATACGCTGTGGGTTATTGATTAATTCACACCATAAAGCGCACTGAATACCGAGAATTCGCTTACGGAGTGGATCGTTTTCGGGCACTTCGGCTAAAGGTTCATAGCGATAGGCTTTTTCTAATGGGGTAACACCTGCCCAGTCAACACCCGGTTCTTCTGGCGCATAATCTTGAGCAATATCCAGATACGTGTACTGACCGGGTTGTAAAATCACATCAAACCCTTGTTTCGCGCAGTTCAATGCCGCCGCTTCAGAAAGCCAAGAGTAGATAACGGTATCTTTACTGACCTTATTGCCATGATGTGCTTCTTCCCAGCCGACCATGCGTTTGCCAAGCGTACGCAGTTTTTGTTCGGCATAACGCAATAAGTGTCCTTGTAATTCTTTGGCCTCGGTATAGCCATTATCAGCCATCAGTTGTTGACATTTAGGGCTGTTAATCCAGACCCCATCGGGCACTTCGTCAGCACCAATATGGATAAAGGGGGATGGAAATAGCTCAGAGACTTCTTGCAAGACGATATCTAAGAACTCATACGTTCCTTCAAGGGCGGGGGAGAGGACGTTATCGTTATAATATTGAATGCTGCGATAGTGTGATTGATCCTCTTTATCGGCCAGCAGATGAGGCAGAGATTTGATCGCGGCGCGGCAATGTCCGGGAACATCAATTTCAGGGATCACTGTGATACCACGCTCTTGAGCGTATGCGATAACCTCTTTGATCTCTTGTTGTGTATAGAAACCACCGTGACGCTGCGTTAACAAGCTGTATTGAGGTTCGAGCACTTCATCAACCCCTCGCCATGCACCGATGTCGGTGAGTTGTGGCAGTGCTTTAATTTCGATACGCCATCCTTCGTCATCGGTCAAATGCCAATGGAACGTATTGAATTTGTAATGCGCTAATTGGTTAATAAGCCGTTTAACTGTCTCGATTCCATGAAAATGGCGCGCACAGTCGAGCATCATGCCTCGGTACTTAAAGCGTGGCGCATCACTGATTTTGACGCAGGGGACTAACCACGATTGATCTTGAATTTGGATCAACTGCAACAGGGTCGCGCTAGCATACATAAAGCCTTGATGGCCACTCGCCTCTAAGCGAATGCCGGTACGATCGACGTTGAGTTGATACGCGCCCTCGTCAAAGGTCGGGTTAGTGCGGTAGATAATATCAGCGCTGCCAATGGGTTTGGGCTGAAAATCAAATATACGGTTGAGTTCCTGTTGTAACCAAGTCGCAGCTTGCTCAGCGCATGTGGATTGCAAGGTAATCTGGCTCGAAGTCGTTAAGGTGCAATGCCCTGTGCCGGATTCAATCTTGTTTGGTAATGGAATGAGACTGAGGCTCGCGGCTTCTGTTGCGGGTATTTCACTGCGCTCACGATAAGGCGAGGCGAGAGCAATCGGAGTTACGATCACATCATGACGTTCGATCGGTTGCTCACCATTGCATTGAACAAAGGCGTGCTTTACGCCATCAGTGTAAAAATGGAAAGGGGCGGTTTTGATGCTAAATTCACAGTAAAAATGTGAGTTTGCAGCAAGCACGGTCATATCTGGCGTTAATGAGCAGAAACTGCCTATTTGCACTACGTTGCCATGGGTGATGCTGTCTGGCTGAATGAAGCGATCAATCACAAAATGTAACGACCAGTCTTTTAGGTCTTGATCGCTTAAGTTATGGAACGTTAAACCAAAACGGCAAAATTGCTTCTGTTCTGAGAGTACCGCAAAGTCAATTCGATAGCTCATAGTGATTCCTTAATACAAATTATGCTCGGCTTTGCCGGCAAACATAATCGCGCCTTCGATAGCGTCGAATTGAGGTTGAACAATCCACTGTTGTACTGGTGGAGAAAGCCAATACAAGATACGCTCTGCAATGCTACCCATGAGGCAGATCTGCTTGGCTCCTTTGTTATGAAGAGCGACAAGAAACATTTCGATGTCTGCCGCGGTTTGTTTGAGAAGCTCTATCGCCAGCGCATCACCTTGTTGCGCTAGAGAAAAAATAACGGGAGAGAACTGGCCATAGTCTCGTGGGAGTGCGTTTTTTGACCATTCGACAATCTGATCAACATCGTGGTTAAAATGTTGCATCACATGAGCGCTTAATAATGAAGGCTCGCCGATACCATCTGCAATGAGTAACACGCGCTGGATTAGGCGTAACCCCATGATGGCACCACTGCCTTGATCGGATATGGGAAATTCTCGGCCACCCACCACATGCTGCTGCCCAGCGTGTAAAAATAGGCCACAAGAGCCCGTTCCCGCGATCATAATTGCGCCATCGTCGCCATTATGAGCACCAATACACGCACCGTAAGCATCTGTGTTGAGCGTTAGTGAAGCAAAAGGATGTGTCTGGGACATAAACGCATGCCATGCGGATTTTTGTTCTGCGCCAGCCAGAGCAAGACCCACGTGCATCTGAGCAAAATTCTCTTTCGTCAGCCCGCTTTGGTGCGCCGCTTGAGTAATTGCATCAATGATCGCCTGCATGGCAAGTTCCACACCCAATAAAATATTGGCGCTACCGCTTTTCGCTTCACCTAACAGCGCGCCTTGCTCGTTGCGGATGCGTGCGCGACATGATGTGCCGCCTCCATCAATACCGACATAATAAAAAGTCATGATTGCCTCTCTAAGTCTGGTGTTGAGAAGTGGCAAAACTGGGTTGTGATGGCCAGCAGATACCAAGCACCATGAGGAATCCATTGCTCAGCCCAACGCCAGTTTTGCAGCATGTCATCCTTCTGTTTCGCTGGGTTAAAAGCGATATCTTCTTCATCTTCAAAACCGCCTGTAATGCCATTACACACTCCCCCTTTGGCGTTAAAAAAGCCTAAATGGGGTAGGTAGTCTGGATTGTTGCGACCGTGCCCATCGAGCATGCACATATCGTATGGATTTAATCCGATAATCCAGTTCAATGCATTTTGTGCAAAGGTGGTTAAAGGGGCATGCAGATCTGCGTTGACGAAGGCTTGGGCGCGATAAGCCATACACGCGAGCGATCCTAAACGCGCATTTTCGCCTTGCCACCAGTAGCCGGATTCATTGTCGTGAGCGACAAAAAATGCGCAGCGTTTGTCGCCATTCACAGGTTTTACATATTGGCGTGGGTAGCCAAATGGGTTACTGACTTGATGAGTGATAGTGAGCTCAAAGCGGCAAGCATTCTCAATCACTTGAACGACCGATTGTTTGCGGTGTTCTTCTGTTTCAATCTCGAGATATTCGCACAGTGCAATCACTGGTAGCCCAGCTTCGGCGGCGTGATAATAAGGACGAGTGGCATCACTATTGGCTGCCCAATAATGAGCGATGTTAGCGTCGCTGTGTTGATAAGCGCATAACCTTTGTGCCCAAAGACGACACTCAACCAGATAATTTGCTTGATGAGTTGAGCGGTAGAGCTCAACCGATGCAAGCAGAGCGCAATAGGCATCAATGATGTTCTCTTGGCCATCGTCGAGATAGCGCGTGTTATTTTCTTTTAAATGCCAGTAACCATGCTCCGCCGCTGTTAAATAGTGTTCTGAGGTGAAATCACCGTGAACATCTAAACGTGCTGCCACTGCAAGAGCGGCAATCGCAATACCTCCCCCTTGACGAAATCCGGCTTGATAATCGTCAGACTTGTGGCCGGATTGAGTGGCATAGGCGCAGATCTCTCGCTGCTTAATGTCCTTGCTCCATTTGTCAAAGACCGTTGTATAAAAGAACCCCTCGGAGTTTTGCATGCGGATCAGAAAATCAGCACCAAATAACGCCTCTTCCTTAAGGCGAGTGCGAGAAAATGCAGCAAAACTCGAGTGATGTTCTAGTTGTGCCAATCCCTTTAGCATATTCCAAACCACCATTGGGGTTTGTTGAGGGTTTAAATAGTTGGCGTAAGAAAGGTGACTCAGATACTTACTGACGTCACCGGAAGCGTCGTACCAGCCACCGTGTACATCGGCAGTGGTTGATGTACCAAGCAGTGGTACGAGCTTATCTTGCTGGTCGAAAATGCCACCACAACGTTGTGATTTGAAGTAGTGCAATACATCAGAAAACGTTTTTTTCATCAGTATCCCTTCACCAATTTCAAAAATAGGGGAGTGGGTATTTTCAAAACGCAGGTAATACTGTCCTGAAGTGGTGTATTGAGAAAAGTCGATCGTATAAAAGCTACCTAAATGCCAATGTGCGACTTTAGCTTGTGGTTCAACAACGAAAGTCGACACCGTTTGATGGCTGTTTGCACAAACAAGCAGGGCGATATCGGAAGAAACACGGAGCGTGTTACTCATTAGTATCGCCTGTTTGGGCCCTTGTGGCTCATAACCAATATGGTTAATCAGTAGCAGCATTAAACATCTCCAAGCCAGATCTTTGATTTCTCGCCAGCACTCAACCCGTCGGGGGCGTGTGCTGACTTTGTTTTATATTTTTACCTAAGGCATTGAAACCGATGAGGTTATTTCAGCGGCTTCAATACTTTAAGGTGTGCGTTAGTGATTATTCAAATAAGTAACAACGAACAAAGTGGTTATCAGACAACTGAGTCACCGCTGGAAGTTGTTCACGACATTTGTCACTTGCCTGCATGCATCGACCAGCAAAAGGGCAGCCTGTTGATACTGGAGTCCAAAGTGGAATTTCGCCTTTGTTCCCTTTGAGCTTCTCGTGTATCGATTTACTAGGATCGGGTACTGCGGAAACCAATAGTTGAGTATATGGGTGCTGAGGATCGTGAATGATCTCTTCGGTATCGCCCCATTCCACCATATGTCCGACGTACATGACGGCTAAGTCTTCGGCGATGTAGCGTGCGGTGGCGATGTCGTGCGTGATATAAAGCAGCGACATCTGCTTTTCAAACTTCATCTCTTCCATCAGGTTGAGAACACCCGCACGAATCGACACATCCAACATGGAGGTTGGTTCATCAGCCAGTACCACTTCGGCACCAACCGCGATATTACGCGCTAAGTTGACACGTTGGCGCTGTCCACCAGACAACTGGTGCGGATATTTCGCGGCTGTTTCTTTTGGTGGAATAAGGCCGACTTGTTCCAGTAAATCGTGAACGCGTTCTTCTAACTCTCTCTTATTACCTGACGTCACTTTTTTATGGATAAGCAGTGGACGAGCAATATGATGAAAAATGGTATGAGTTGGGTTGAGTGAGCCAAACGGATCTTGCCATACCATCTGGACGCCTTCGCGATAGTGCATCAGGTCACTGCGTGAAGTGATGTCTAAAATATCGCGTCCTTTGTATTCAATTACACCTGATGTTGGGGCGTACATTTTGGCAATCATTTTAGCGGTTGTTGATTTGCCAGAGCCTGATTCACCCACGACAGCCAAGCCGCGGCTTTTGAACATTTTGAACGATACGTCGTTGATCGCTCGCATCATAGGTTGTTTTAGGGTGTTACTGTTGATTGGAAAATCTTTAACTAGATTTTTCCCCTCAACCAGTAATTCACCGAAATTTTTGCTCATAATTGTCTCCAGAAATTTTTGTAATACAGCTTGTGCTCTACAGTTTCACTTGAGCAATTGGGTCACCGTAAAGGTGGCAACTGGAGAAGCGTCCAAGCTCTATTTGGCGCAAACTCGTTGGAATTTTGGTGCAAGCTTCATGTACGCGATCGCAACGAGCTTGGAAACGACAACCTTGAGGTATATCCAATAAGTTCAACGGGTTACCTGGTATTCCAGTTAACTTCGTTTTAGGGCCTGTCAGTGGAGGGAAAGAACTACCCAGCCCTTTGGTATAAGGGTGGAAAGGGCTTTCCAGAATCTGTTTAGAAGGAGCCACTTCAATTAATTCACCGGAATACATGATGCCAATCCGATCGGAGAACTCGACCATCAACGACAAATCATGGGTGATGAACAAGATAGAGAAGCCAAACTCTTCTTTCAGCGCATAGATTTTTTGCAATATTTCACGCTGGACAACCACATCAAGTGCCGTAGTCGGCTCATCCATAATGATCATTTTAGGATTGAGCGCGAGAGCAATTGCAATCACCAAGCGCTGACGCATACCCCCTGAGAATTGGTGTGGGTAATCGTTTAAGCGACTTGGGTGAATATCGACAATTTCTAACAAACCTTCAGCGCGGCGTTTAGCTTGTTCACGAGTCATGTTGGTATGGCGCATGATCACGTCACAAAATTGCTCTTCCATCGTCAATACTGGGTTCAAAGCGTTCATCGCACTTTGAAACACCATCGACATTTGGCTCCAGCGAAAGGATTGCATGCGTTCATCGCTGTATTTAATGATATTTTCACCATTAAAAATCACTTCTCCGCCAGTGATAAACGCGGGCGGCTTATGCAGACGCATCAGTGAAAATGCGATAGTTGATTTACCACAGCCAGATTCACCAGCAAGGCCAAATACTTCGCCAGGTGCAATGTCAAAACTGACGTTGCTGCATGCTCGAACATCACCTGCGTCGGTGATGTAGTCAACGCATAGGTTACGGATTGAAATAAGTGGGTTTGTCATGATTATTTATCTCCGCTCCAAAGTGCATTTTGTGGTGGCAGGTCAGGCTGACGCTCTTTCTTGTCTTGCTCTGCGAGTTTTTTCCAACGCTTCATTCCTTTGTGTGAACGCAGTTGTGGGTTGGCAATTTCATCGACCGCAAAGTTCAGTAAAGCCAAACCAGTAACGAGTAGAGTCAAAGCAATACAAGGAGCAAGCAGTTCCCACCAAGCGCCAATCAGCATAGAAGAGGACGTTTGAACGTTGTACAACATGATGCCCCAACTGATGGTGTTTGGATCGCCAAGACCAAGGAAGGAGATGGTGGCTTCCATCATGATGGCGTACATCACTGAACCGATGAAGCTAGCGCCAACGATGGAGATGAGGTTAGGTAGAATCTCAACGAAAATGATGCGCCATGATGATTCACCCAAGACTTCCGCCGCTCTGACAAATTCTTTTTCACGCAGTGCGAGGGTTTGTGAGCGTACGACCCTAGCGCCCCAAGCCCAGGAGGTGCAGCCAATGATGAGTGCAATGGTTAATGGGCCGGCCTCTCCAATAAATGCCGCGACCACGAATAAAAGAGGATATTGCGGTATCACCAGCATGATATTCATAGCGGCGGTTAGAATGTCATCGACCTTACCGCCAAAGTAACCGGCAGAAACACCAATCACAGTCGCAAGAAAACAGACGGTCATTCCTGCGCCAAAACCCACGGCGAGTGAGACTCGTGCGCCATACACCACTTGTGACCAAACATCGCGTCCCATACGAGAGGTGCCTAGCACATGATCTTCACCTTTTGAGAGCAGTAAGGTGCGGCGGTCAGTCGCCAAGTTTTCAGCAATCCAGCCATTCGGATCTGCTTTAGCGGCTTTGACGACGAACGATGGGTACTCGTGTGGATTTCCGGTACGTTTATCTGGCGCATGTTTGGTGATCAGTGGCGCAGCAAGGGCGATGAATAAAAATAGGCCCAAAATAATGACACCGACCATGGCAACGGTATTGCCGCGAATGAGTTTAATGAGATCTTTCATGATTATTTACCTCCCTTGCGTAGGCGAGGGTCTAGTACGACATAAAGCATGTCCGCCAATAGGTTAAAGAACAGCATAAAGAGCGTCATAATCAGTAGCTGCCCTTGCAGAACTTGGTAATCACGAGCGTTGATCGCATTAAATAAAACGGTACCAAGGCCAGGATAGTTAAAGATAATTTCAATGATGAGCTGACCACCGATAGCCATACCCAAAGACATTGATAGAGCGGTGACACTTGGCAATAAAGCATTACGAGCGGCGTACTGGAAAACCACGCGGTTTTCGCTGAGCCCTTTCCCTTTCGCCATCGTGATGTAGTCTTCTGCGAGCAGGTTAATCATGTTGTTACGCATGTTGACGAGAAACCCACCGATTTGTACTAGAGATGCACAGACAAGAGGCAAGAAAGCGTGGTAGGCCACATCTTTAATGAATGTCCAACTTGTCCAATCTGGCATCGTACCAGCAGTGTAGGCATAACCCGTAGGGAACCATTGCAAGCCGATAGCAAAAGTAAACATAGCGATCATCGCAATAACCACTTGCGGAACGGCTTGTATAACCAACATCCCTGGGGTAATAAACGTATCGTAACGACTGCCTCGTTTCCATGCGGCAAAAATGCCCAGTAGAGAACCGATTGAGAACGAGATCACAACCGCAGTACCCGCTAGAAATAACGACCAACCAAATGCACTACCCAGTAATTCATTGACACTTAACGGATAGAACTTAATCGACGTGCCTAATTCCCAACTTAGAATGCTTTTTAAATAGGTCAAATACTGTACGGGTAACGGACCATCAACGAAACCGAGAAGCTGTTTCATCGCTTCGATTCGTTCTGGCGTTACTTGCGTTGTTGCGTTTGCGAACATCATGGTCACTGGGTCTCCAGGCATGGCTCGCGGAATAATGAAGTTCAATGTTGCTGCAACCAGCAACGCGATAAAATAAAATGACAAACGTCTTAAAAAATAACCCATAACTCACACCTTACTCACCCAGTTTTATCCTGTACCTGGTTTCAGGTCGCTCCTAGCGAAATTTAGAGCGAAAAATCCCCTAACGACGAGCGTTATACATTTGCTAGGTATTTAGGGGATTTTATTTAGCGGCGCACGAAGTACGCCGCAAGGAATGAACTTCTACTTACTTAACTGGTTTTAGGTCCAGTACGTGTAATAGACGCTCAGGGATACCAGCCCAAATGTTTGGACGACCCTTAGGATTTTCTTCGTTCCACCAGCCGCTAAAGCGTGCTGTGTTGTATTGGTACATGTAAGCACCTGACATTACAGGGATGGTCACTTGGTTTTCAGCAATGATTTTCTGAATTCCGTGAGCGATTTCTAGCTGCTCATTTTTATCCGCTGTTTTGTAGAAGCTGTCTAGCAAAGTATCTAGCTTGTCGTTTTTGTAGAAGTGCATAGCAAAACGAGGCATACCTTCACCTTTCTGTAGTGCAGAGTTGTATGCACTGTTCCAGTATAGATGTGGATCCGCACCGTGGAAGTAGTTGGTGTAAGCGACGTCATAAGTACCTTCAAGCATTGCTTGGTTATAAACCGCAAACTCTGGAGTACGAGCACGTGCTTTGATGCCTACTTCGGCAAGCTGTTCAACGGCAAGTTGTACTGTGTTGTTGAAGTCAGTCCAGCCATTTGGTGATTGAACAAGTAGCTCAAAAGATTTACCTGATGGAGTATCAACAAAACCGTCTTTGTTCACGTCTTTGAAGCCCGCTTTAGCAAGCAGTTTTTTCGCGCCTTCAACGTTGTACGTGTTGTAGCCTTTGTACTTATTGTGGATGTTTTCATCAGACCAAGCTTGGAATGCATAACCTAAGCCTGAAGCGAAGTCATTAACGGTACCGCCGCCATAGAAAGCGATATCGATAATAGTTTGACGGTCAAGAGCCATAGAGAATGCGCGACGGAAATCAACGTTGCTTAGCGCTTCATTTTTTACTGCATCTGGGTTTTTGAAGTTAACCATAAATGCTTGTGTGCCTGATGGCGGATACCAGTAGTGGTGGCTAGGGCTTGCAGCGGCATAAGTACGGTCAATATCTGGAACGAATGAAGAGGTCCAATCGAGTTCAGAGTTAACAATTTTACCTAGCAATTGGTCATTGTTTGCAATTTGAGGTACACGCAAACAGTCAACCTCAAGGTTTGCAGCATCCCAGTAATTCGGGTTACGACATTGGATGTATAGCTGTGGAGTGAAGGTGTCGATTTCAGTAAACGGACCAGTACCTACAGGGTTTTCGTTGGTGAAAGTCGCTGGATCTTTCACATCTTTCCATACATGTTCAGCAACGATAGGAACTAACGAGATTTCATAAGGTACGTTTGAGTTAGCTTCACTTAAACGGAAACGGATTTGGTAGTCGTTCAGTTTTTCTACGCTCGTTACCCACTTGTTGATACCGCGTTGGTCGAGTTCAGGTTTATTTTTCAATAAGCCATAAGAGAACACGACATCATCCGCTGTAAATGCTTGACCATCTGACCATTTAACACCTTTACGGATATCAAAAGTAACACTCATTAGGTCATCAGACATTTTAAAGCCTTCAGCCAAACGCATAACGGGTGTATTACCATGCATTTCGTTGAAGATGACCAGTGGTTCATAGATGAAATCAGTGGTCGTACGTAGGTTTGTTGCTAGATACGGGTTAAAGTTACGTACCATTGTAGGGTAGAAATCAGGTACGATCGTTAGCTCACTGCGTGCGGCTGCTGGAGCTGAAAGGCTCGCTGCGGCGGCGATTACTGCAGCGGCTAGCGCTGTTTTTTTAATATTGGCAAGCATAGCTGTTCCTTACTATTTGCTTTCATTTCACTAATGGATATGAATGTCATCAATTGATAAACACTCTCCAAGGCCTACCTCATTGCGTGTTAACAAACCGGAGGAGTTGGTCAACATGAGTGGCCTGTAGACCTTTGGCAGGAGTAAGAAGACACCTTGGAGAGAAAATTATCAATTTGAATTCCCGTTAAAAACGTCAATTTGTAGAAAGTGACCGTTATAAACGTCAATTTACCATCTTTGGTTTGATTTTTACTCTCATTTAGGTCAGTGATCTGCCTCTCATACTCAATTCGATTAACTTATGGTTGTAAGCGCTCGCTATCTTTTTGTGCCTTTATTTTTAATGTTTTTTTGTTTTTTTTGTATCATGAGATCTTGCTCACTTATAGTTTTATCGTTAATTTTTTTACTTAAATTAATTCTGCCGAATTGTTGTGATTCGGTTCGCAATCTGGATCTTTATTCATCTTCAATTGAAAATCTGCTGGTGAAATTGCCTAGAAATCAGTTTTTACTTCTAATTTTTATCATCATTTTGCCTCTTTTTTTCTATTGAGAAGTAAGGTTTGTAATACGCAGTGAATAAGGCGCAGCAGAGTAATGGATGCTTGAGGTTAACATTGATTAAATTTAACTAGTCATCACTCTGGATGCATCAATGGGGTGGTTGTTCCGTTGATGGTCATGGAAATATAGTGATAAAAAAGCCTGCAGAGTGCAGGCTTAATGGTGTTGATGTACTTAGAGTGATGAGGTCAGTAGCTTTTGCAATTTATCGCGCTGCGCTTCGATGTGAGAGCGTTCAGGGCCGTGCTCCTGACAATGATCAAGAATGTAATCTAACGAATTAAGAACGGTACGCCAGCGAGGTGTTTTAGGCAGTGTCTCGATACGTAAGTACTTGTCTAGTGTCCGAGTCTGTAATGTGCTTCTATCGAGATACACTCGCCATAGCCCACTCTGCTCTGCAAAGGTAAACTTGCTTTGGTTACTGACCCGTTCCCAGTAATCTAAAGCACTGGTCATTGCTTCAACCAGTACTTCGCGCATTAAATCTTGCTTAGATTGACTCTCTCCCGATACTTTGTCGGCGATACGAGTGAACTCGCCACCGAGTTCTTTGAGCTGCTGCAGTTTTTCTTTATCGCCTTCAAATGCGTAACTGGATAGCGCTTCAATAGCGGTTTCAAGGTTATTGATGCGCGCTGCATTGATGTTTCCACCCACGTTAAAGATGTACATAGCCTGCAACCCAGAGCCATCCGGTAGTCGTAACACATCAGCAGACATATGTTGACGTGTATCTTCGACATAGATATCGATATTACCGCAGTAATGCTCTTGCTCGACGACTAAGTATTTAGGAGCGATGAGTTCTTCCGCATTTGAGCGCTTTAGTTGTTCTTGGCTGCGCTTAAATAACCGAGCAGCCGCTTCGTTCGCAAAGCGGATTTTATGATCGTCTCGAATGCAAATAATGGCCTCAGGGGCAGATTCAAGCTGCTCTAGTAGACGGCCTTGGGTTTCCAATAAACTGGCCTCTACCATTGCTCTATGCTTCAGCTCTTGTTGCAGTTGGTTGTTCTCAATACGTCTTTGTTCAGCTTTGCTGGCCGTTAAATGCGCCGTAATACGTGCAGCGAGCTCTTGCTTATTAAACGGCTTCGATAAGTAATCGTTCGCTCCCGCTGCAAAACCACGAACTCTATCGTCAGTTTGATTTAATGCGGTCAACATAATGATAGGTAGTTCGGCATGATCGTATGTTTCTCTTAACTTTTCACAGACTTGGTAGCCGCTTAATCCTGGCATCATAATGTCGAGCAGTAGAAGTTCCGGTTTTTCTTTTTCGACCGCGCTAATGACTTCATTGCCATCTTTAGCGGTGCGGACTTGATAGCCTTCTAAACGTAGGAAGCTGTCTAGGACACGCAGATTGACGGGTTCATCATCGGCTATCAGTAGCACTGGGCCTTCTTTATTTTCAGGCAGTGAATGCATTTCAGGCAGCTCAATGTCTGAAATGGTCGGAGATTGGAAATGGCCGGTTTCCATATAGCTTGTCGACTCAATTTCCGCTTTTGATGCTAATGGCAAGGTAAAGCTGAATGTTGTACCGACCATAGGTTGGCTACTGACATAAAGCGTTCCTTGCATCAATTCGATCAATTGACGGCTGATCGAAAGACCTAAACCAGCGCCTTGTCGATAACGACTGGCATCTTGCCCTGCTTGAATCAGTGGTTCGAAGATGTGTTCAAGTTGTTCAGCAGGAATGCCTTGCCCCGTATCGACAACTTGGACACGAATCTTGTCATCAACCACATTGGCTGAAATGACAATTTTCCCTTCAGTCGTATATTTAATGGCGTTTCCTACAAGGTTATAAAGCACTTGCTCTAATCGTTGTGGATCGGCAGAGACCCAAATACATTCATCAGGGATTTGGTTTATTACGCGAATGGGCTTTTTGTTTAGTAGATGGTTAGACAGCTCTAACACTAAGCGTGTTGCGCCGGATAGATCAACAGCACACTGTTTGATATCCAAGCTGCCATAGCGCATCTTATGGTAATCGAGTAAGTCATCGACCAAGTTTGTCAGCCGTTGTCCACTGCTGATGATTATGCCCAATTGATAACGGTGATCGGCGGTGATAGTTCCACTTGACCCAGAGATCAGTGCTTCTGCAATACCGACCATACCGTGCAGCGGTGTTCTTAATTCATGTGACGTTGTGGCTAGGAATTCATCTTTTAGTTTGTTAGCGAGATGCAACTCATCGTTCTGTTTGCGGATTAATTGAATGTTGCTTTCGAGTTCTTTATTTTGCGCTTTAATCAGCTGCATTTTTTCTCGGATTGAACGCTGCATACGCTCAAAACTCACTGCGAGTCGACCAATCTCATCTTTACGATCGGTATTGATAACATTTTCATCTAAATCCCCAGCTGAGACTTTTTCTGCCGCCCAAGTGAGCTTCAGTAGGGGAGAGGTAATAAAATTAGAGAGATAATGTGAAGCGATGACGACTAAAATAATCGCGGTTAGCATGGCGAAAATAAATAACTTCTCAAGCTGATGAACTCGCGCATAAGCCTCTTTTTCTGGTATCTCTACGACCAAGGCCCAATTGATGTTTTTGTTTGCAACAGGTGCATAGGCGGCAATGGTTTTCTCATTCAATGTATTGGTGTAAGTACCAACGGCACTCAATCCAGAAAGCGCAAGATTGATCACTTTTTGACTAGTCTCGATTTCTTGCTGCGTGTAAGAGAGTATTCGAGAATGATGATCTTGCCCGACGAGTAAAGTCCTTATTTGCGATGTCGCATTGGTGTCAGCAACGAGCTTTGTGATGCCATTGTTTGGTAGGCGGAACATGGCGTAGCTGTGCAGGTAGCCCTGTTGAATAATGGGCGCGCCAAGCCAAGCAACTGATTGCCCTTCTTGTTGTGAAAAATCAGAAATAATGACTGGTGTATATTCTTCATTGATTTTTCGTTGTTCGCCAACTTGCTGCTCTAACTGACGGAATGTTTTACCCAGATTGCTATCTTTGTATTTTCCGGTCAGTAAATTCGTCCCATAGTTGTCGTGCTTATAAACGGAATAAACGACATCACCATCGAGATCCACCAGTAAAATATCGTCAAAATCAGAACGTTTAAGCAGTTCTAAATACGCCCAATGATAGCGTTTGTGCAGTAGGCGATACCGTTCACTGCCTACATAGCTGCTCGATTGTGGCAATATTGACGTTTTTATCTGATCACCAGAGCCAGGAATATAACGCTGCTGGGCATGCTCACGAGCTTGATCAATATCCAGACCAAGTCTTTGGAACGCATTGACTAAGCCGTAAAAGCGCCCTCCACTAGCATAAGCTAACTCTGAACGGACAAACCCCATCACTTCTGATTCTTTGGCCGTGAGGTAATCGAGAACTTGCTGTTGCTTAGTGTCTCTGACTGACAATAAGTGAGACGTGCTTTGTTCTTGAAGATCTTTAGTGTGTGATTGCAGAAAAAAAATGGCAGTCACAGTTAAAGGCGTGATGCTCAAAACGAGAAAAGCCAGCATAAGAGTATTTTGCAGGCGCTTAAATTTTTGCTTACGAGAGAACCTAAACATAGAAAAAGGCATTACTTTCCGTGAGGCTTTAACGGTATGAGGTAGTCGTTAAAGTGAATGAAAAAAACAAAGAAAACCTAAAGTGACGAAATTAACGAGTTTTTTTACTTTGACAAGTAAGTCCTGTGGAAAGCGTGGTCACTAACGCAAAATTCGTAAAAATCATCCAGTTTAGTGACCAATTGAGAGTGGATTACACTTATTGTTGCGACTTTTGTAATGTTTTTTTTGCGTGGTAAATGATGAATTTGTTAGTCTTATTTAACACCTCGCAATGACCATAAGCCTGTTCAATCAGCGGGGTATATTTAAGAAAACTGTTGGCCACAATAAAAAGTTCGCCTTTCACGGTTTGATGGCTTGGTGCGTTAGCCAGTAAGGCTTCTGTCGCACTATAGCTGGTCTCTAATCCAGAGTGGAAAGGGGGGTTTGAGACGATAAATTGATAATCTTTAGCGGTATCTGAGTAGACATCAGAGGCAAATACATTCCCTGATATGTTATTTGCTATCAAGGTTGCTTTGGTTGATTCAATCGCAAGCGCGCTGATATCGCACAGTTCAATCTCGATATCTGGGTTTAATGTGGCCATTACTGTACCCAGTACACCAGCACCACAACCAAAGTCGAGAACTTTTCCTCTTAGTTTAGGCAGTGTATCGAGTAACAGTTGGCTGCCGAGGTCAAATTCGCCATGACTAAATACGCCAGGTAAACTTTTTACAATCAGTGCGTGTTGCTGATACTGCACCTGATAAGTTTTGAACCAGTCTGCAATTTGGAAGCTTGGTGGCTGCTGAGTGCATTGCCCCCAATAGAACGAACAGCGTCGAGCTGAATCATACTTTTTAACCACCCCATAAGCTGCAAACATTTTTTCAATGCTTTTTATGCCCGAGCGGTTTTCACCCACGACCACAATCTCAGTCTCTTTGCCCAGTTTGGCCAACAGCATCGCAAGCAGATATTCAGCTTCCTGCTTCGCTTTGGGCCAGTAAAGCAGAATCATGTCTGCATCGGTTTTTTGCTCAAATTGAGCGCCAAAATGACATGTAATTTGCGAATAGGATTCGAGTTGGCGGTAGTAACCATAATGAGTGGTGAACACCGAAACAGAGCGACAATGATTAGCTAACTCTACAGGAAATAAATCCTCCGCTTCTCCAGCCACTAAAAGATGTTTTCCTTCGAAATAAGCAAGCTGACGCTGGGCAATTTGACTTGGTGCGGTGTAACTGGACATAGTAGGCTCTGCGCTAAAAAAGAGGGGCAGATTCTCGCACAGTCTGCCCCTTGCTTCTAGCTTGATCGTCAGTAAGTCAAAAGTTAGCTATTATCTTGTTGATTGAGAAAACCTTTAAACTCTTCCTCATAAATATTAAACAGCACCATAGTGATGGCAAAAATGAGTGGGCCGTAAATTAACCCAATCAGGCCAAACAGCTGAATACCACCGAGCAGAGAAAAGAAGATCATTAATGTGTTCATGCCCGCGCTCCCTTGCATTAAAAAGGGCCGCAATAAATTATCAATTGAGCCAACAACTATAACGCTCCAGAGGGCCAAGAATATGCCCCATGTGCTATCTCCGGTTAGAAAGAGATAAATAGTGGCTGGAATCCATATCAGAGCAGTACCGACAACTGGAATAAACGAAGCAAACCCCATCATGGTGCCCCAAAATAACCCAGGGAAACCGGCGAGCCACATACCAAACCCACCCGCAAAGCCTTGCGCTATTGCGGTTAAAAATGACCCCATGACAGCCGATTTGGAGACTTGCTCAATTTCGCAGAGCAACCTGTCTTCTTGACTACGCGACAATGGCAGGATGTGCCTAAGAGCGCTGATGAGCTTATCGTGATCACGGAGTAGGAAAAACAACACGAACAGCATTAAGAAGAAATCCATCAAAAAACTGGTCGCATCACCCAGCACTTTTGCGCTAATACTGACCAAGTTGGTGCCAAATGAACTGGCAAATTGCCCCACTTTTTGTGCGATTTGTTGTGGCTGAATTTCATCAAAGGGCAAATATTGATTCGCAATGGCGAGTCCTTTGACAATCCAAGGATGAGCAAAGGCGGTTTGAATGCCACCATGGGTGACCCATTGGTACATGTTCTGAGAAAATACCGACCCTTGCTGCACAATAGCAGCAAAGACAAACAGCAGTGGAATCACAATAATAAACGTCAAAATAATACACGAGAGAAACGAGGCGGTATTTTTGTATTTGGGGATTTTTCGTTCGAGCCACTCATGAATGGGAAACATCAATAACGAGATGATGAAAGCCATCACAATCGAGTTGATATAAGGTGCAATCAACAGATAACAAGCAATAGCCGCAGCGACAAGTGCCGCAATGAGCACCCAGTGGCTAGAGGTGATTTTCACTTTTTCTGACACGTTGTTAATCCAACCTTGTAAAGTAATAGGGTTATAATGACTGCAAATCAGCGTGTTATCAATGAGGAACTGATGAGATGGGATGTTGTGATAATGAAAAAGGGTGTCAAAACCAGCATAAAAAAAAGTTGAAGCTACCGTGGTTTGCCATCAGCATGATGGCGTTGGTCGTTTTAGTGATTTATTACTGGCAATAATAGCTTGCTTATTGAGTCTGAAATGAATAAAGGGCTGATTTACAGCCCTTTATAATTATGATGAGTCAGCCTAATGGTGCTTATTCCGCTTGAGCTGCCATCATCGCAAAGCAGCGATCGGCCGCTTCTAATGTCGCTTCAATTTCTTTGGAACCATGCGCCAAAGAGGTAAAACTTGCTTCAAAAGCTGAAGGCGCTAAATAGACACCATGATCGAGCATCAAATGGAAGAAGCGCTTGAAACGTTCAACATCACATTTTGCGACTTCTTCATAACAGGTGACGCGTTCTTGATCGGTAAAAAAGAAGCCGAACATGCCACCAACTTGGCTGACCAGCAAAGGAATACCGTGTTTGTCTGCGAGTTCTTTGAATCCATCAGCCAATTGCTTTGTTTTGGCCGCGAGACGTTTTTCATTGCCTTCTTCTTTTAGAAGCGTCAAGCAGGCATAACCCGCAGCCATAGCCACAGGGTTACCTGATAGCGTACCAGCTTGGTACACCGGGCCCGTTGGAGCGATGTATTGCATCACATCACGGCGTCCACCAAAAGCGCCAACAGGCATACCACCGCCAATCACTTTCCCTAGCGTTGTTAAGTCTGGTTTGATGTTGTAGTAAGCCTGTGCACCACCTAGTGCAACACGAAAACCTGTCATTACTTCATCAAAGATCAGCAGAGCGCCTTCTTGGTCACAAATCTCACGTAAGCCTTCATGGAACCCTTCTACTGGTGGAATACAGTTCATATTGCCCGCGACTGGTTCGACGATAATGCAGGCTATTTGGTCTTTATTGGCCGCGAACAATTCACGTACAGATTCTAAATCATTAAAAGTGGCGGTCAGTGTATGTTTAGCAAAATCAGCAGGCACACCAGGAGAGCTTGGTTGGCCTAATGTTAAGGCGCCAGAGCCTGCTTTTACTAGCAAACTGTCCGCATGACCGTGATAGCAGCCTTCAAATTTTAAAATTTTATCGCGCCCAGTGAATCCACGAGCTAAACGAATGGCGCTCATCGTCGCTTCGGTACCGGAACTGACCATACGCAACTGTTCCATTGATGGAACCAGCTCAGAAACTAATTCTGCCATATCGATTTCCATCTCGGTCGGCGCACCAAAACTGAGACCGCGCTGCGCTGCGCCTATCACGGCTTCACGAATGACCGCGTGATTGTGGCCTAGTATCATTGGCCCCCAAGAGCCGACATAATCAATATAAGCTTTGCCATCAGCATCAAAAATCAACGGGCCGTCTGCGCGGTCGATAAAAATCGGCGAGCCACCAACTCCGTTAAAAGCACGTACAGGAGAGTTAACTCCACCGGGGATTGCACGTTGTGCCTTTTGATAAAGCTCTGCTGATTTGGTCATGGATTTATCCTCTTCTGCTTGTTCGGACCAGTTGGTGTCGCATTGTATACCCAAACTCACCAAAGACACTTTTTTTCACTCATTTTCTGAGCCCATTCACAGCCAAATAAGCGCCGTATAGTGTACAACTCACGCGACAGTGAGTGTTTTTTCAGTGCATAATGCCTCGATAGTTGGAGTTTTAGCTTAAGTGACGGTGAATACTTGAACGAATAGGTCAGGTATTAGATAATCATTGCATTATTAAAAAAGAATCACCTTTACAGGCATAAGTTAAGCATAATAAGTCTGACAGGTATTAACACGAGTGAGAGAGGCCATCGTGAGTGAAGTAAATGTACCATTGTCATTTTCTGATACTGCAGCACAACGCGTAAAAATGTTGATTGCTGAAGAAGAGAATCCAGCGCTAAAACTGCGCGTTTATATTACTGGTGGTGGTTGTAGCGGTTTTCAATATGGGTTTACCTTTGATGAAAATGTAAACGATGGCGATACCACAATAGTTAATAGTGGCGTGACATTAGTGGTTGACCCGATGAGCTTACAATATTTGATAGGTGGCATTGTCGATTACACAGAAGGCCTAGAAGGCTCTCGTTTTTTTGTCAATAATCCTAATGCAACAACAACATGCGGTTGTGGTGCATCATTTAGTGTTTAACTAAAAAAGGTTCGATGCACAATTAATCTACTGTAGCTAATTAAGCTTAATAGCCCTACGTATTTGGATGTTATGTAGGGCTTTGCCTTAACCTTAAGAAGGCAAGAACATAATAAAGGATTATTTATGCCTGATACCAAAATCAGCCGTTCATCTATTGGCCGCTTTTTTTCGCAACGACCTTGGCTACTCTCGACGATTTTTATCCTACTTCTCTGTTTTTGGTTAGGTTTTGGGGCATTGAAAGCGGAAGAGCACCGGCAAACTGCCAATGACACCATTCCTCTTGCGAAAGTTATTTACCAATCTTTTGAGGCTGAATTGACCGATAAGCATATCGATCTTTACGGTCGGACCGCACCTAATCGTCAAGCTAAAATTGGTGCTGAAATCGCAGGGAAAATTACTCAAATCTCGATAGCAAAAGGGCAGCCTGTCAATAAAGGACAACAGATCGTCTTAATTGATCAAGCTGATCTAGCGACTCAATTAGAGAGTGCGCAAGCCTTGTTCAAACTGAAACAAAAAGAATTCAGTGCCGCTGAGTCGTTAAAAAATCGAGGTTTGCAAGGCGAAGTGGCCTTTGCTTCGGCGCAAGCCGCTTTAGCGGAAGCCAGCGCTGTGCAAAGTCGTGCCCAATTGGCTTTACGTAATACGTCAGTTGTGGCTCCCTTCGATGGCATTGTTCAAGACATATTGATAGAAAAAGGCGATTTTGTCGGAGTGGGTGACCCGATGATCACCTTTATTGATCTCAGTAAATTAGTGATAGAAGCGGATGTCAGCGAACGACACATCCAAAAAATCAAACAAGACCAAATTGCTCGTGTACGTTTTATCGATGGTTCTACTGTCGATGGCAAGGTTCGTTATATTTCTCGCGTCTCATCGCCTACCACCAACACGTTTGCTATCGAAGTGGAATTAGACAATCCCAATCAAACGATCCCCGCGGGTGTGAGCGCTGAAGTGGAGATGAGTTTGGAAACACAACTGGCGGTGAAAATCACGCCGGCCATGCTTGCGCTTGATGATCAAGGAAATTTAGGTGTTAAAACTCTGCAGCAAGATCGTGTTCGCTTCATCCCCATTCAATTGGTAAAAGCGGAGCAAGATGGTGTGTGGCTAACTGGGCTAGGGGAGACGGTGGATATTATCACCGTTGGGCAAGGTTTTGTTCGAGATGGTGATCAAGTGATTGCGGTCAAGAAACCTAACCACTCAGCGCAGTAGGGGGCGCCATGTTTTCTATTATTGATGCGGCGCTATCTCGCTCGCGCACTATGTTATCGCTGCTGATTTTTATCTTGATCGCTGGCGTAGCGACCTATTTTTCGATCCCTAAAGAATCGAGCCCTGACATTACTATTCCTATTATTTATGTCTCCGTAAGTCATCAAGGCATATCACCGAGTGATGCTGAGCGCCTTATCGTGCGGCCCCTAGAGCAAGAAATGCGCTCTATTGAAGGCGTAAAAGAGATGACGTCGAATGCTTCCGAAGGGCATGCTTCTGTAGTTTTGGAATTTAACGTTGGCGTTAACCTTGATAAAGCGATGGCGGATGTGAGAGATGCGGTCAATTTGGCCGAGCCGAAGCTACCCGCAGACAGCGATGAGCCGACCGTGAACGAAGTAACATTGGCATCAGAGCAACCGGTATTATCAGTGGTGCTTTATGGCACTTTACCAGAGCGAGCTATCGTACAAATTGCAAGGCAGTTGAGAGACAAATTAGAAAGCTACCGACAAGTATTAGAAGTTGATATCGCTGGCGATCGCGAAGATATTGTTGAGATCATTGTCGATCCCCTATTGATGGAAAGTTACGGACTTGATCAAGGCGATATCTATAACTTAATCGCACTGAATAATAAAGTCGTTGCGGCGGGTTTCGTCGATACGGGCTACGGACGTTTTTCCGTAAAGGTTCCTTCAGTTTTTGAATCCTTGAAAGATGTGTTAGAGCTTCCGGTGAAGGTTGATGGTAAGCAAGTAATCACCTTTGGCGATATCGCGACCGTCAGACGAGCATTTCGAGACCCTGAAAGCTTTGCTCGTTTAGATGGCAAATCGGCGGTGGTGTTGGACGTTAAAAAGCGTGCTGGTGAAAATATCATCGAAACCGTTGAGCTGGTAAAAACGGTAATGGGAGAGGCGCAAAAACGGGAAGATTGGCCAAGTAATTTGTTGGTGAAATACACGTGGGATGAGTCGAAAGACGTTGAAATCATGCTCAACGATCTACAAAACAATATTCTGTCGGCCATTATTTTAGTCGTGATCGTGATTATCGCTATTTTGGGAATGAGGACGGCGCTGCTGGTTGGTATCTCAATACCAGGCTCATTTTTGACCGGATTACTAGTTTTGTCGGTGTTTGGGCTAACCGTCAATATTGTCGTGTTATTTGCATTAATTATGGCGGTTGGCATGCTGGTTGATGGAGCCATAGTGGTAACTGAGTTTGCTGATCGGCGCATGCAAGAAGGTGTGCCGCGTAAAGAAGCGTATCGAGATGCAGCAAAACGGATGGCATGGCCGATTACCGCATCAACCGCTACCACTTTAGCCGCTTTTGCCCCTCTGCTTTTTTGGCCGGATATCACGGGTGAGTTTATGAAATACTTGCCTCTCACGCTTATCGCTACACTGGCTGCGTCACTGATTATGGCACTGCTTTTCGTACCTGTGCTAGGAGGCTTAATTGGCCGACCGCAACATGCTTCGGCTGCCAGTCAAGCACGGATGATTGCTTTACATGAAGGTGATTTTGCCCAAGCGACGGGCATCACCAAGCTCTATTATCACACGTTGGCCATTGCGATTCGTCACCCACTTAAAATACTGTTCAGTGCGATAGTGCTCGCGATTGTGATTGGTTTTGCTTATGCCAAAGCAGGGCTCGGTGCCGAATTCTTCCCTGAGGTGGATCCGCCTTATTTCACCGTTAAAGTTCGTTCTTATGGCGATCTTTCCATCCAAGAAAAAGACACCTTAATGCGAGAAATTGAGCAGGTGATGCTTGGTCATGAGGAATTTGAGAGCGTCTATACTCGAACGGGGGGAGAGGATGAAATTGGCCAGATTCAAATTACCCCTGTTGATTGGCAATATCGCCGCACCGTCAAAGCGATTATTGAAGAGCTTAAAAGCACCACAGATCAGTTTTCAGGGGTGGAAATCGAGTATAAATTTCCAGATGCAGGGCCACCGGTTGAGCATGATCTGGTGATTGAAATGTCGGCGCGTACTCCTGAAAATCTTAATGAGGCCGCTAAAATGGTCAGAAAGTGGGCTGATAACAATCCCGCGTTGACTAATATCAGTGACACCTCAAATAAAGAAGGAATTGACTGGCGAATTGATATTCGACGTGATGATGCTTCTCGATTTTTAGCCGATGCGACATTGGTGGGTAACACAGTGCAATTTGTGACTAATGGATTAAAAATTGGTGACTACTTGCCTGATGATGCAAACGAAGAGGTCGATATTTTGGTGCGTTATCCAGAGGATAAGCGGGATATTGGTCGATTTGATCAGTTACGGGTCAACACACCCGCAGGTCTGGTGCCGATAACCAATTTTGCGCAGATAAAACCGGATCACAAACAAGATACGATCAAACGGATTGATGGTCGACGGGTTATCGATATTATGGCGGATCTAAAGGAAGGGTATAATCTGGCCCTTGAATTGCCGAAAGTTACTCAAGCATTGTCGGAATTGAATTTACCTAATGGGGTGGAGTTTAAATTACGAGGGCAAAATGAAGAGCAGGAACATTCCTCAGAATTTCTAAAAAATGCCTTTTTGATTGCGCTGGTGGTTATGGGGTTAATTCTGGTTACGCAATTTAATAGTTTTTACCAAGCATTCCTCATTTTAAGTGCAGTACTGTTTTCAACGGTCGGAGTATTTGCGGGTCTGCTGATTTTCCAAAAACCTTTCGGCATTATTATGTCAGGTATTGGGGTCATCGCCTTGGCCGGCATCGTGGTGAATAACAATATCGTATTGATAGATACTTATAACCAACTGATACGCAGAGGCTTGTCAAAACAAGAGGCAATTTTACGCACTGGTGTTCAGCGTTTAAGGCCCGTTTTATTGACCACAGTGACGACTATTTTAGGGTTATTGCCAATGGTACTGGAGATGAACATCGACTTGATTAACCAGAAAATTGAGTTTGGTGCTCCCAGCACGCAATGGTGGTCACAACTCGCCACGGCCGTTGCGGGAGGCCTTGCTTTTGCCACTGTTTTAACGTTAGTACTGACGCCTTGCTTGTTGATGTTGGGGCGTAAGGAACCACCACCTACTCTCGAAGAGTAATCTACTCAATCTTACACAATGAGGCCCACATTATTGGTGGGCCTTTTCTTATTATTTATTGGCATAGAGTAATTGGCTATAGCGTTCTAGCTTCCCAAGCCTAATTTGAGCATTGGCGATAAAGGTGGTTTTTGCTTGGCCCGTTAGGGATTTAGATTGCGGTAAAGAGACCGTTCTTGGGTTTTTGTGTACACCGTTGACCAAAAATTCATAGTGGAGATGAGGGCCGGTGACTCTTCCTGTCCCTCCTAAAGTACCAATCGTTTGTCCTTGTTTGACTCGTTGACCAGTTTTGACCATACGTCGTTGTAAGTGTAGGTATTTGGTAATGTAGGTGTTGCTGTGACGAATAAACACATAATTACCATTAAATTGGTTGTAACTTGATTTCTCAACCACACCATCGCCGGCGGCCCAAATTGGGGTACCAACTGGCGCGGCATAATCGGTTCCTCTGTGTGCGGTGACTTTTCCTGTGACGGGGTGGCGACGCACAGGATTGAAATTCGATGTCACGCGACGAAAATCGATCGGCGAGCGTAAAAAGGCCTTTTTCATGGCCCGGCCATTTTCGTCATAGTAATTGCCTGTTGCATCGTCCAATATTGCTGTGAATGTCGTACCTTGGTTGGTAAAGGCGGCGGCAATGATATTTCCGCGGCCAATTACCTCACCTTCCACCACCTTTTCTTGGAATAGCAGCTTAAATTGGTCACCTTCACGAATATCTAACGCAAAATCCACATCCCAACCAAATATACCCGCTAACTCCATGATTTGGTTTGCCGTTAAACCCGCGCTTATCCCCGCATTCCAAAAATTTGAAGTAATGATCGCTTCGGCATAGTTGTACTGGAACATCAGCTCTTTTTTATCAAACTCAGAAGTAAAGCCATCGCCCGATTTAGTGATACGAAAGGTTTCAAAGGCGCTAATAATGCGATTGAGTTGAACAAGTTCATTATTTTCATCAAAGCCAAATTGCAGTTCATCTCCTGGCTTAAGTCGTGAAAGCTGGCTGTCAATATCACGATTTGTTGCCGTGAGTTGATAGAGTAAGCGAGCCGAAAGCCCAATTCGCTGAAATAATACGGCGGCACTTTCACCCGATTTAACTTGATAAGTTTCCCAACGCAGCATGGTGGAAGGCGAGATAGATATTCCCGGAGAGAGTGCTTCTGCGTTAATGGTTAATGGATAATGGCGACCAATTTCTAGACGATTCGGATCCTGAGCGAGATCTTCAGGATTTGGCAGAAATAGCAGCGCGAAAACCATGAGTGCGCTTAAAAAGGCGATGAGGATTCGATGCACCCAAGGGAGACGAGCGAAAATTGAAAGCATATTTAGGTTCGTTTAGTAAATTATAAAGAAATTAGCCGGTTCGTTAGTCTAACTGGTTTCAAAAAGCATCGCTATTCAAGTAAGATGTTCAACTATTAAATTTTGCCAAATCTGTAGGAGTGAACAAGAATGGCGAGTATTGAAGCGGCTTTAGCTGAAATTAAACGCGGCGTTGAAGAGCTAATCCCAGAAGATGAATTGATCGCGAAACTGAAAGAAAACCGTCCACTGCGCATTAAATTAGGTGCTGATCCAACGGCTCCAGATATCCATCTTGGACATACGGTGATCCTCAATAAATTACGTGCATTTCAAGATTTGGGCCATGAAGTCACCTTTTTGATTGGTGATTTCACGGGTATGGTTGGTGACCCAAGCGGTAAAAATACCACGCGCCCACCGCTCACTCGTGACGATGTTTTGCGTAATGCTGAAACCTATAAGACACAAGTGTTTAAGATCCTCGATCCGGCTAAAACGAAAATTCAGTTTAACTCTGAATGGTTGTCTCTATTGGGTGCGGAAGGCATGATCCGTCTTGCATCGAACCAAACAGTGGCACGCATGCTAGAGCGCGATGATTTCAAAAAGCGCTACGCTAATGGTCAGCCTATTGCCATTCATGAATTCATGTATCCACTCCTACAGGGTTATGATTCAGTCGCAATGGAGACAGATGTTGAGCTTGGCGGTACTGACCAAAAATTCAACCTACTGATGGGCCGTGAACTGCAAAAAGCACATGGTCAAAAACCACAAGTTGTCTTGATGATGCCACTGCTTGTTGGTTTGGATGGCGAGAAAAAAATGTCCAAATCAGCGCACAACTACATTGGTGTCAGTGAATCGCCAAGTGAAATGTTTGGCAAAATCATGTCGATCTCTGACACATTAATGTGGAGCTACTACGAGTTGCTTTCTTTCCGTCCATTGGAAGAAGTCGCACAGTTCAAAGCTGATGTTGAAAATGGCACCAACCCACGCGATCTCAAAATCTTACTGGCGAAAGAGATCATTGCACGTTTTCACTCTAAAGAAGAGGCGGATGCGGCTGAGCAAGAGTTCATCAACCGCTTCCAAAAAGGTGCGATGCCAGAAGAGATGGCAGAATTTGAATTTGCAGCGGGTATTGCTATCACTAACCTGCTCAAAGAGGCCGGTTTAGTGGCTTCAACGTCTGATGCGATGCGAATGATCAAGCAAGGCGGTGCCAAACAAGATGGCGAAAAAATCGACGACAGCAAAAATGTACCAGCCGCGGGGACTTATGTTTACCAAGTCGGCAAGCGTAAGTTCGCACGAGTTACTGTAAAGTAAAAATCACAGTAAAGTGAACCGTCTATTCATCAAAGCGCCTAAGGGCGCTTTTTGCTGGGTCTGATCTTGGCATATTAATTAGCCATTAAATCTCCAATCTGAATGGTGGTTTTTTGTGATTGAGTATGGTTGAAATTGAAACGCATTGGATGCAAAGATCAGAGTGTATTTCGCCAAAGGCTTTGGTACAATTTGCGCACTGCTAATTGAGCAGTACTTTCGGAGATTTTTATGAACAATACCGACCATCCCCCTAGTATGAAGGGAGAAAAATAACCGCTTTCGGTATTGGCGATCTTCGCTCCTACCTTCAGTGGTAGGGCTTATCTTTTCTGATTTACTCCTCTCGATTTTTCTCCTGCTCTCTAGTTTGAGATGAAAACTTATCTGTGAATTACATTGATGAACAATGACGTCATTGCTCATGAATATATTGCATTTGGTTATCATTTCGATGGTCGTTACCTTTGCCAATCGGGAGATTCGCCATGACGGTAATGAGCAACATTTATATTGAAAATTCACCTAACTTTTCTTTGGAAGAGATTGGTGCGGCTCGTAATGCATTTTTGCAGTACGAACAGCAAAAACAGGTACATTTATTGGCAGTGATGCCTATCGAAGAGGCAGTGGCGATTTTACGTCACTGTACTATTGGTTATGTTCAGCAACTACTCAGTGAATTAGATAAAGGGGGCTATGACATTCGCGCTCGCCATTACGCTAACCAATTGGGGTTTATTTACTCAGAAGTTGAAACGGCACAAAGCTATTTAACCACTAGCGTGATTGAACATGTGAAGCAGCGTATTGGCTGGATTATTGTATTGGCACTACTTGGTATCGTATCCGGGCTGATTATTACCCAGTATGAAGATACATTGAGTCAGCTTGTGCTCTTAGCTGTGTATATGCCTGTTATTGCCGCTGCAGGTGGGAATACTGGCTCGCAAGCTGCGACGTTAGTCGTGCGCGCGTTGGCGGTTGGTGAATTACGCAAACGTCAATGGTTGCGTGTATTGTGGAAGGAGTGCCGTGTTGCGGTTTGCCTTGCGTTGGCTATCTCTGCGGTGATGGTGGCTCGCATTATGTTGTTTAGTGATGCCAACTCAACCGGAGGCTTTCCACTAGAAAACATTGCGTTTGCAATTGCGGTTGCGCTCTTTATCCAAGTCACCATTTCAACGACGATTGGCGGCTTATTACCCATTGCTGCGCGCGTTTTTAAATTAGATCCTGCGGTATTAGTTAGCCCTGTACTGGCTTCTATCGTCGATATTTCGGGTATGTGGATCTACTTTAACGTGGTGAACTATTCATTAGGACTGAGCTGACTGAACTTAACGACATCTTCAAAGAAGAGCGTCTCAAATTGAGCAATCGGGGCGGTAACACTAGTGTTATCGCCTTGATCTTGCGGATAATAATCAGTGATAAATTGAACAAATAATGTACTCGGTTTTCCTTGTTTATCTAAACCGAAGCCCGCCATGTTATGCGTTCCATAAAGCGAACCACTTTTGGCAATCAGCTGCCCTTGTATAGCTTGGCCACGCATACTACGTCGGTACTGTAAGGTACCGGATTCACCTGCTTTAGGCATGATATCAATAAGCTTAAGGGTTTGATTATTAATCCAAATGTAATTCAGCACATCCACCATATTTTGTACTGACAGGCGGTTGTTACGTGATAAACCCGAACCATCAGCCAACTGAGCTTGTGCCAAGTTGATGCCTGTTCGAGAAAAAAGGATTTGCTTGATCGCCTCGGTGCCATTACTAAAACTGCCGGGTTGAATAAAAAAATGCTGGCCAAGTGTTTTGGTTAAACTGTCAGCAATCAAATTGTCAGACTCTTTAAGCATCATTTCTAACAACGGGTACAGTGGCATAGATTGATGTGTTGCTATCAATGCACCCTTTTCTATGCTCAGTTCATCTTGCTTTACACCCAGCTTAACCTCGCCTAGCAATTCAATGCCAACTTGTTTGAGTTGCTTATAAATCATACGTGTGGCGTATAAGTTTGGGTCTTGCACGGCAAACTTTAGTGGCAGAGGTTGTGTTCGCTCGGCCAAACAGCCGTCGAGCTGGTAATGGTTCTGCTCTGAAGTACGCAGTTCTAAATCACAGCGAGCGCTCTCTTGTTCAGTCTTAGTAACACTTCTTGCGTAGCTGGTCACGTGAATGGGATAGTGCTCAGGCACATAAACCCGAGTTTTCCCGTTCGGTTGCGTATAAATAGAGGCTTGCACACAATTACCATCCAGAGTGATTGCACTTGATGGGGCGCTATAGCATACCCCCAGAATATCCCAAGGTGATCCAACCGCGCGGTCGTAACCTGAAAAGGCTGAATTATCTAACCAAAGGTTGCCTTTTATTTGTGAGATGCCCTGTTTTTTTAGCTCGCTGAGTAGCTGCTTCATATCTTGGCTGGTTAACGTAGGGTCGCCAGAGAAGTGAATAACAATGTCATCGCCATGTTGAGTTAGTTGAGTCGTGAAGCGAAATTGTTCGCCAAGCTCTAGCGTGGCGGCAAGCGCGGTGAGCATTTTTAAAGTGCTGGCAGGAGGGAAAAGCGCTTGTATGTTATTAGTATCTTGAAAAACCTGTTCAGTGGCTAAAGAGTGAACGAATAAACCCACCCGAGTACCTTGTGGCAGTGTTTGCAAAGGCGTATACGCCAAAGTCGATAAAGGAAAGAAGAACGAGAGGATGAATAAAAAAGCACTGCGGTTGAATAAGAGCATAACACGGCATTTCAGGGGGGGAATGTGCATACAGTATAGCGAGATAAAAAACGCCTGCTAGCAAGCAGGCGTTTTAAATCTATGACATTAAGCCAAGAATTAGAAGTCGTAACGTAGACCTAGTGCTAGTTCGTCTTCAGATTTAGCTTTACCTACTTTGTCTGAATCAAGTAGGTTGAAGTTGTAAGAGATGTACGAACGGAAGTTAGGTTTGAAGAAGTAAGTTGCATCAACTGCAAAGTTATCTTTTGAAGTTACATCACTTGTTTCAGCGTTGTTGTAAGTTGTTGTGAATACTGCTTGACCCATTGTGTAGGCTGCAGCTAGTTCATAACCAGTGTAATCAACGTTAGTGTCTTTTTCGCCGTCAGTGAATACACCTGCGAAGTAGAAATCAGAGATAGCGTAAGATGCAGCAAGCATATACTCGTTTTGAGTATCTTGATCAGCATAACCTGCACCTAGCTTAACGCCAGTGTCGCCGATTGCATAGATAGCCGATAGAGAGTAGCCGTCTTGACCGTTATCCACATATTTATCGTTGGTAGTATCAACTGAAGCATCAGCAAAACGATAGCTTGCTTTAACGCCTAGGTTTTCGAATTGGCCTTTATAAGCCACCATGTTGTCTACGCGGTCCGCTACAGCAATTTTGTCTGCTGCTGAGTTGCCGTGGTAAGCCATGATATCGGTAAAGTCAGTGATAACACCTAGCGCGCCGTCGTTTTTACCGTAAGTCACTTCACCGAAGTTACCGCCGATACCAGCATAAGTGTAACGGTTGTCTAGGTTATTATTTGACTTGTTTTCGCCTTGGTCGTTAGTAGTGAACTCACCTTCGTAGAAACCAACACCGTATAGGCTGTCGTTGATTGCTACTTTACCTAGGAAGTTTAGACGTACGCGTGATGCATCGTCCGCTTTGCCATCTTTAAGAGAAAGACGTGCTTCTGCGCGGCCGCCCATTTCTAGAGATGTACCGTCTTGGTTGTATAGCTCACCAGCATTTACACCAGTTACTACTGCAGCAGCTGATACTGCTAAAGCAATCAGAGTTTTGTTCATCTTATTAGTCCTAATTTACTGTCCATAAATATTTTTATTTGCGACGTCTATCTATATCGTCCTTCGAGTGCTTTTGAACATTGAGTTGCATAGGTTGGGTTTTGTAAACCTTCACTAACGTACAACCAAACGTTACTAGCATTTCGTGTTCTACTTTTTACTCTTAAGTTCCGAAATTAGTTAGTAAAATGATATAAAACAGGTTTATGAACACCGTTTTATTTCGTGTAAATAAATATCAAGTCTTTGTTTTTTATTTAGTTTATTGGTTTTTATCAACTGGTCTGAATAGTTTGTTTTTTATTTTTTTTTAGTGAGGTGGGTCGGTTTTTTGTGCGAAAACATTCGTGAAAATGAGCTTTGTGTCTGTTTTTTATCACTTTCCCCCAAACTCATTCACAGAAACCTGACAGGGGTCACGTGTGATTTAAGATGATTTAGTCACGAAGTTTGATTACACTAATTAGCAACTATGTTAATCCATGTACTACCTAACCTTTGTTGTGTTGGGTAGTTTTGTTTTGCCCAAATACGAATTTTGGCATTAGAGGTATAAAATGGAAAAAGTTCCAATGACAGTTCGTGGTGAACAATTGCTGCGCGAAGAGTTAGATAGGCTGCTAAAATTACGTCCACAAATTACCCAAGCTATTGCAACCGCACGTGAACTTGGCGACCTAAAAGAAAATGCGGAATATCACGCTGCTCGAGAAGAGCAAGGTATTTGTGAGGCTCAAATTCGTGATATTGAATATAAGCTATCTGTTGCTCAGGTGATCGATATCACTAAAATGGAAAATACAGGCAAAGTGATTTTTGGTTCAACAGTGACATTGATTGACAGTGATACTGATGAAGTGAAACGCTACCAGATTGTGGGTGAAGATGAAGCTGAGATTAAATCTGGGCGCATTTCTGTCAGCTCACCGATTGCCCGCGGTTTGATCGGTAAAATGGAAGGTGATGAGGTGATTATCGCTACTCCCGGTGGTGATAAAGATTTCGAAATCGATAAAGTTGAATACCTCTAATTCATTTCAACAACAATCAAAAAGGTCGCAGTGTGCGACCTTTTTTTGTCTGTATCCACCAGAGTCAGAGCGTCGATAACGCGACTGATTACTTACGAGGGATCTCGATTTTACGTTGCTCGGTTTGACGAAATAGTACGAGAATCTTACCAATGGTTTGTACTTTTTCTGCGCCAGTCTCACGCACGATAGCATCGATAATCAACTGCTTAGTTTCGCGATCTTCGGATGCTACTTTCACTTTGATCAGTTCGTGGTGGTTGAGGGCAATCTCGATTTCCGCTAGAACAGCCTCAGTGAGTCCATTCGCGCCCATCAGTACAACAGGTTTCAAACTGTGTGCTAGGCCTTTAAGGTGCTGCTTTTGTTTGGTGCTTAGGTTCATTATGCGGCCAATTTTATTTAATATAAGGGTTGAAAAAAGCTATTTTAACGCCATCTATCCCTGAAGACTATATTTTCTACCATACTTTCTTGGATGGAAACATTTCAGTTAGGAATCGAATGAGTAAACAGAAGCATTCGGCCAGCTCTAGTCGCTGGTTGAAAGAACATTTTGATGATAAATACGTGAATGAAGCCAAAAAGAGAGGTTATCGTTCGCGTGCTATTTTCAAAATAGAAGAGATTCAAAATAAAGATAAACTGCTTAGGCCAGGAATGACTGTTGTGGATTTAGGGGCGGCTCCCGGCGGGTGGTCTCAATATTCAGCGGGTATCGTCGGTGATAAAGGCCGAGTGATCGCGTGTGATATTTTGCCGATGGATCCTATTGTTGGCGTTGCTTTCTTACAAGGCGATTTTCGTGAAGAGGCCGTGCTGGACGCACTATTAGATCGTATACAGCCTGATATGGTTGATGTAGTGATGTCAGACATGGCACCTAACATCGCCGGAAATAATTCGGTTGATCAGCCAAGGGCAATGTATTTGGTTGAACTAGCTCTAGATATGTGTCGACAAGTTCTTACTCCAAATGGTAGTTTTGTGGTCAAGGTTTTTCAGGGAGAAGGCTTTGATGATTATGTCAAAGAAGTTCGAAACCTGTTTAAAGTCGTGAAAATAAGAAAACCAGACTCTTCGCGAGCTCGCTCAAGAGAAGTCTTTGTTGTAGCCACTGGTTACAAAGGTTAACGTTTTTGCTGTACAAGGCATAAGTTAACATATGGCTACAGGTTACAAACTGTAGTACCCTACCTTTAATTACAATTAGTTATCGCGAGGCTTACACCTTGAGTGATATGGCAAAAAATTTAATTCTGTGGCTAGTTATAGCTGTCGTTTTAATGTCGGTATTCCAGAGCTTTGGCCCTGGTGATAGTAACGGCAAAGCAGTGGATTACACCACGTTCGTACAGGAAGTTGGCCAAGGCCAGATTCAAGAAGCTCAATTTAACAATAGTGAAATTTCCTTTACTCGTAGAGGCGGTGGTACTCGCTATGTAACTTACATGCCCGTGTACGATCAAAAACTGCTTGATGATTTGATTAATCAAAACGTTAAAGTACAAGGTACACCACCAGAAGAGCAAAGTTTGCTCGGGACCATTTTTATCTCTTGGTTCCCGATGATCCTACTGATCGGTGTTTGGATATTCTTCATGCGTCAAATGCAAGGTGGCGGTGGCAAAGGTGCCATGTCATTTGGTAAGAGCAAAGCTCGTATGATGAGTGAAGAGCAGATCAAAACCACGTTCGGTGATGTGGCTGGTTGTGACGAAGCGAAAGAAGATGTGAAAGAGCTTGTGGATTACTTGCGTGATCCGAGTCGCTTCCAAAAACTGGGTGGGAAAATTCCAACGGGTGTTTTGATGGTTGGTCCTCCTGGTACAGGTAAAACATTACTGGCAAAAGCAATTGCTGGTGAGGCGAAAGTACCGTTCTTCACTATATCTGGTTCTGATTTCGTTGAAATGTTTGTCGGTGTCGGTGCATCTCGTGTACGTGACATGTTCGAGCAAGCGAAAAAGGCTTCACCTTGTATCATCTTTATTGATGAGATTGATGCGGTAGGTCGTCAACGTGGTGCTGGTGTCGGCGGCGGTCACGATGAGCGTGAGCAGACTTTAAACCAAATGTTGGTTGAAATGGATGGTTTTGAAGGCAATGAAGGCGTTATCGTCATTGCGGCAACTAACCGTCCAGACGTTTTAGACCCAGCATTGCTGCGTCCGGGGCGTTTTGACCGTCAAGTGGTGGTCGGTTTACCTGATGTTCGCGGTCGTGAACAGATCTTGAAAGTTCATATGCGTAAAGTACCTTTAGCTGGTGATGTTGAACCTTCATTGATTGCTCGCGGAACACCGGGTTTCTCTGGTGCCGATTTGGCGAACTTAGTGAACGAGGCGGCGTTATTCTCTGCTCGCGGTAACAAACGCAATGTTTCAATGGTTGAGTTTGAGTTAGCAAAAGACAAAATCATGATGGGTGCTGAACGTCGTTCGATGGTGATGTCTGAAGAAACTAAAGCATCGACAGCTTATCATGAAGCAGGACACGCCATTGTTGGTCGTTTGGTACCTGAACATGACCCTGTTTATAAAGTATCGATTATTCCACGTGGTCGAGCTTTAGGTGTGACGATGTACTTGCCTGAACAAGATCGAGTTAGCATGTCGAAGCTGCATCTTGAGTCTATGATTTCAAGCTTGTATGGCGGTCGTTTAGCGGAAGAGTTAATTTACGGCCCAGAAAACGTTTCAACTGGTGCATCAAACGATATCGAACGTGCGACAGCCATTGCTCGTAAAATGGTTACGCAATGGGGCTTTTCGGAAAAGCTTGGCCCATTGTTGTATGCAGAAGATGAAGGTGAAGTCTTCTTAGGGCGCAGCGTGACTCAAACTAAGCATGTGTCTGAAGATACTGCTAAGTTGATTGATGACGAAGTTCGTAAAATTATTGACCGCAACTATGATCGTGCGCGTAAAATCCTTGAAGATAATATGGATATTATGCATGCAATGAAAGATGCGTTGATGAAATACGAAACGATTGATGCAGGCCAAATTGATGACTTAATGGAGCGTAAAACCGAGATTCGCGAACCTGCAGGTTGGGCTGATCAAGCCAAAGCTCAAGCAGAAAAAGCGGAAGCGGAAAAAGCTCAAGAGCCAAAAGTAGAGCCAGCAGCAGAAGACGAAGTAGCCACTGAGTCCTCAGAAAAGAAAGATGCTGAGTAATCGTTAATATTCAAATTAAACCCCGAGCCTTCTCGGGGTTTTTGTGTTTTAGAGCAAAATGAAGATTCAAACCCCAACAAAGACACTTATCCTCGATCGTCCTCATGTCATGGGTATCTTGAACATGACTCCGGATTCATTTTCCGATGGTGGAAAATTTAACGCGCTAGATTTGGCACTAGAGCATGCCGATAAAATGATTGCCGCAGGTGTCAGCATTATTGATATTGGAGGGGAGTCAACTCGGCCGGGTGCTCCAGAAGTGACTCTCGATGACGAATTATCTCGTGTTATTCCTATTATTAAAGCTATCCGTGCAAAATATGACGTCTGGATTTCAATTGACACCAGTAAAGCTGAAGTGATGCGTCAGGCGGTTGAGGCTGGTGCTGACTTGATTAATGATGTTCGTGCACTGCAAGAGCCGGGGGCATTAGAGGTTGCGGCTAAAGCACAAGTGCCTGTCTGTATCATGCATATGCAAGGCCAGCCACGAACGATGCAAACCAGTCCACATTACCAAGATGTGTTAGCGGATGTTAAGCTCTTTCTAGAAGATCGAGTCGCAGCGTGCGAGCGCGTGGGGATCGCGCGTGCAAATATTATCCTCGACCCCGGTTTTGGATTTGGCAAAACCATTGAGCATAATTATTATCTGCTTGCACATCTAGATGCATTTCATCAACTAGGTTTGCCGATATTGGCTGGGATGTCTCGTAAGTCAATGATTTTTAAACTACTCAATAAAAAACCAGCTGAATGTATGGTGGCGAGCGTTACCTGTGCAGCTGTAGCTGCAATGAAAGGTGCACACATTATTCGTGTCCATGATGTGAACGAAACCATTGAAGCAATGAAAATAGTACAAACCATTATTCAAAATAGTTAACAATAATAATTAAGGAAAAATCATGTCTGACAAAAGACGTTACTTTGGTACAGATGGTGTCCGCGGTAAAGTTGGACAGTATCCTATCACTCCCGATTTCGTATTAAAACTTGGCTGGGCGGCTGGACGTGTATTGGCAAAACAAGGCACGAAAAAAGTCATTATTGGTAAAGATACGCGTATTTCAGGTTATATGCTTGAGTCGGCTCTAGAGGCGGGCTTAGCCGCTGCAGGATTAAAGGCGATTTTTACCGGACCAATGCCGACGCCAGCTGTTGCTTACCTGACTCAAACCTTTCGTGCCGAAGCGGGGATCGTTATCTCAGCGTCGCATAACCCTTATTACGATAACGGCATCAAATTCTTCTCATCCGAAGGGACTAAATTACCTGATGAAATTGAATTGGAGATCGAAGCTGAATTGGATAAACCGATTGAGTGTGTCGAGTCTGCCGAACTTGGTAAGGCTTCACGTATGGTCGACGCTGCTGGGCGGTATATCGAGTTTTGTAAAAGTACCTTTCCATCGCAATGGAATTTATCAAAGCTGAAAATCGTCGTTGACTGTGCTCATGGTGCCACCTATCACATCGCGCCTAATGTCTTTAAGGAACTTGGCGCTGAAGTGATAGCAATGGGGGTTGAGCCAGATGGTCTGAATATTAATGACGAAGTTGGAGCAACGGATGTCCGTGCGTTGCAACAGCGCGTTGTGGCAGAAAAAGCAGATTTAGGACTGGCATTTGATGGTGACGGCGATCGCTTAATTATGGTTGATGAGCTTGGCAATAAAGTGGATGGAGATCAAATTGCCTATATCATCGCCCGTGATGCCCTGCGACGTGGAGAATTAAAAGGTGGTGTTGTTGGAACGCTAATGACAAACCTTGGTATGGAAAACGGCTTAAAGCAGTTAGGTATCCCTTTTGTGCGCGCGGCGGTTGGTGACCGTTATGTGATGGAAAAATTGCTGGCAAAAGGTTGGAAAATTGGCGCAGAAAATTCAGGGCACATCATACTGCTAGACAAAGTGACTACGGGTGATGCGATTGTTGCGGCGTTGCAAGTTCTTGCTTCCGTTGTGGGCAGTGAAATGTCGCTCAATGAACTGGCTAAAGGCATGACACTTTACCCGCAGGTTTTAGAAAACGTACGTTTTAGTGGTGATTCCAACCCATTAGAAGCCGAAGCGGTAAAAGCGGCTGTAGCTGCCGTAGAAGCAGAACTTGGTAACCAAGGTCGAGTGCTCTTGCGTAAATCAGGTACTGAACCTTTATTGCGCGTGATGGTGGAAGGGGAAGATGCTGAGCTAGTAAAAAATTCAGCATTAAAGATAGCGCAAGCAGTTAAAGATAATTGCTAACCAGAAAAATAATATGAGTTAACCTAGGATTTCATGACCGTAATTCGGCTTGAAATCTTATGGTTAGCTATACATATAGGGTGTTGTTGCCCTTTTTTTAACCGCTTGAAGCATAAACTCCATTTTTTTATAAAATACTCCTTGTCAGCATGGGATGCATTCGTTAGTATTGCGTCCGCCTTCGTTGAGGAGGTCGCTAGCCTTGTTCAAGTCAGTTGATAAGAACGGCGCTGGCTCAACTATTTGGAACATAGGTGGAAGTAATGTTTACAGTTCTACTTGTGATTTACCTGTTGGCAGCGCTTGGTATCATTGGCCTAGTGTTAATTCAACAAGGTAAAGGCGCAGATATGGGAGCCTCTTTCGGTGCTGGCGCGTCAAACACTGTGTTTGGTGCTAGTGGCTCAGGAAATTTCCTAACCCGAATGACTGCAATTTTTGCAACCGTATTCTTCATTCTTAGTTTGGCATTAGGCAATTTGTCTACGCATAAAACTGAATCACAATGGATTGATCCAACTAAAGGTCAAGTGATTGAGCAAACTACGGATGCAGCGAGTGACGTTCCAGTAAAATCTGGTGACGAAATCCCGCAATAACTTATCTTAGATAAGTACAAATAATTGCCGAGATGGTGAAATTGGTAGACACACTAGCATGAGGTGCTAGCGCCTTAGGTGTGAGGGTTCGAGTCCCTCTCTCGGCACCATTATTTACAAACTTGTAAATCACTTGATAGAGCGTATAATGCTCGCAAGTCGGACGCGGGGTGGAGCAGCTTGGTAGCTCGTCGGGCTCATAACCCGAAGGTCGTCGGTTCAAATCCGGCCCCCGCAACCAATTCTTTTTGGGTTTTGGATGCAAGTTTGTGCAGTGTCAACCTCACTGCAATTGAGAATTTAGATTCTCAATCATCAGGGTCCAGCAACAAAAAACCCCGACTAATCGGGGTTTTTTGTTATCTGAGTTTCTCAAGTATGAGATTTTCAGATAGTTGCTTGGAATTTAAATTGGGCTCTGTGCCCTTTTTTTGTTTCTGGAGTGGTTTAAATGACTGGTTTAGAAAGACAACTTACTGAAATGCTTGACGCTCCAGTAGCGGCATCAGGTTATGAGTTAGTTGGATTAGAATTTATTCGTGCCGGAGAGCACTCAACATTACGCATCTATATTGATCATGAAAACGGTATTAACGTTGATGATTGCGCAGAAGTGAGCCATCAAGTGAGTGCTGTGCTCGATGTTGAAGATCCAATTTCTGTGGCTTACAACCTAGAAGTTTCTTCACCAGGTTTAGAGAGACCACTTTTTAAAGCAGCGCATTATGAACAGTTTATTGGTCACGAAGTCAGCATCGTTTTGAAAATGGGTGTCGGCAACCGTCGCAAATGGAAAGGAATTATCCATTCTATTGATGGCGAAACCGTTGCAATTAGCGTTGATGGGAAAGAAGAACTATTTGCGCTAAGCAATATTTCTAAAGCTAACCTGATCCCTAAATTTTAGTTCTCCTAGAGAAAAGAGCTTAAGAGGCTAGATTAAATGAGTAAAGAAATTTTAGCGGTAGTTGAGGCGGTTTCGAACGAGAAGGCCGTACCTCGTGAGCGTATTTTTGAGGCGCTTGAAACTGCGCTTGCCACATCAACAAAGAAGAAACATGAAATTGAAGTCGATGTACGTGTTGCTATCGACCGTAAAACGGGTGAGTTTGAAACTTTTCGCCGTTGGTTAATCGTTGAAAATGTTGAACATCCAACAAAAGAAATTTCATACGATGCAGCTAAATACGACGACGAAACAGCTGAACTTGGTCAATATATTGAAGATCAAATTGAATCAGTGACCTTTGACCGTATTACAACACAAACAGCAAAACAAGTTATCGTACAAAAAGTGCGTGAAGCTGAACGTGCGCAAATCGTCGAACAGTTTATTGATAACGAAGGTGAGTTGGTTACTGGCGTTGTTAAGAAAGTAAACCGTGATTCGGTTATTCTGGATTTAGGTAATAACGCTGAAGCGGTTATTTTACGTGATGACCAGCTACCGCGTGAAAACTTTCGTCCAGGTGACCGAGTTCGTGGTCTGCTATATGCTGTACGCCCTGAAGCGCGCGGATTCCAACTCTTCATTACTCGTTCAAAACCAGAAATGCTCGCTGAGCTATTCCGTGTAGAAGTGCCAGAAATCGGTGAAGAGCTGATTGAATTGAAAGCCGCGGCTCGTGATCCGGGTTCGCGTGCGAAAATTGCAGTCAAAACCAATGACAAACGTATTGACCCTGTGGGCGCGTGTGTCGGTATGCGTGGAGCACGTGTTCAAGCCGTATCGAGTGAGCTCGGCGGTGAGCGCATTGATATCGTTCTTTGGGATGATAACCCAGCTCAATTTGTTATCAATGCAATGGCACCAGCAGATGTTGCATCGATCATCATGGATGAAGATACGCACTCAATTGATATTGCTGTTGAAGCGGATAACCTAGCGCAAGCAATCGGTCGTAATGGTCAAAACGTACGTCTCGCTTCTCAACTGACTGGTTGGGAATTGAATGTTATGACGGTTGCTGATCTACAGAAAAAACATCAAGAAGAATCGATGGCTTCTATTGAAAACTTCATGAAGTACCTCGATATCGAGCAAGACTTCGCTGAGTTATTGGTTGAAGAAGGCTTCTCAACGCTTGAAGAAGTGGCTTATGTGCCAGTTGCTGAGCTACTTGAAGTTGACGGCCTAGATGAAGATATCATCGAAGCATTGCGTACTCGCGCGAAGAATGCGTTGACCACGATTGCGCTAGCACAAGAAGAGTCTTTTGAAGGGCTAGAGCCAGCAGAAGATCTGCTCGCACTAGAAGGTTTAGAGCGTGAAATGGCCTTTAAACTTGCAGCGAAAGGCATAGTCACATTAGAAGATCTTGCTGACCAAGGTATTGATGACCTCGAAAATATTGAAGGTCTAACAGAAGAGCGTGCAGGTCAATTGATCATGGCAGCGCGCAATATTTGTTGGTTTAGCGAAGAAGAATAATTCTCAGCAAGGGGAGAGAGCGGCATGACACAACTTACAGTTAAAGCACTGAGTGAAGAAATTGGTACGCCAGTTGACCGCTTGTTAGAACAACTTGCTGATGCAGGCATGAACAAAACGAGTTCTGATAACGTTTCTGATGATGAAAAGCATAAGCTACTGTCACATCTTAGAAAAGAGCACGGTGATACCACTGGTGACTCAGAGCCGACTCGTTTGACGTTGCAGCGAAAAACACGCAGCACATTGAGCGTCAATGCCGGCGGCGGCAAAAGTAAGAATGTTCAAGTTGAAGTGCGTAAAAAACGTACCTACGTTAAGCGCAGTGCAGTAGACGATGAAGCAGCACGTGAAGCGGAAGAAGCCGCGCAACGTGAAGCACAAGAATTAGCAGCGCGTGAAGCACAAGCAAAAGCAGAGCGCGAAGCCGAAGAAAAAGCAAAGCGTGAAGCCGAAGAAAAAGCGAAGCGTGAGGCACAAGAGAAAGCGAAGGTTGAAGCACAAACGAATGCAACAGCTAACGCGGATGAGAAAGCAAAACGTTCTGCAGTGAAACCAGAACTTTCTGCTGAAAATAAAATGAAGCAAGAAGCAGCGCGAAAAGAAGCCGAAGAGCTTAAACGTCGTCAAGAAGCCGAAGCATTACGTAAAGCTGAAGAGGAAAGTCAGCGCCAGCTAGAAATAGCACGTGAATTGGCTGAGAAGAATAAAGAGCGTTGGTCTGCTGAAGAAGAGAAAAAGGGTAGTATGGAAGAAAATACAGATTACCATGTTACGACTTCAACGTATGCACGTGAAGCCGAAGATGAAGCAGATCGCCGTGAAGAAGGTGCTAGCCGTAAATCTACGAAAGCTAATAAGAGCAAAATCTCATCTCAGGATGATAAGCAAGAGCGCGGTACGCGCCGAGGCAAAGCTCGTAAAGGTCGTATGGCTAAACCTGCATCGATGCAACATGGTTTTGATAAAACAGCGGTTGTCGCTAAGCAAGATGTTGTGATCGGTGAAACGATTGTTCTTTCTGAACTGGCAAACAAAATGTCAGTGAAAGCAACTGAAGTTATCAAAGTGATGATGAAGATGGGCGCAATGGCAACCATCAACCAAGTGATCGACCAAGAAACCGCGCAATTAGTCGCTGAAGAAATGGGTCATAAAGTTCTCATCCGCAAAGAGAATGAACTGGAAGAAGCGATCCTTTCTGACCGTGATAACAAGTTTGAAGCAGTACCTCGTGCGCCAGTTGTGACAATCATGGGTCACGTTGACCACGGTAAGACATCAACACTTGATTACATCCGTCGCACACACGTCGCATCAGGCGAGGCCGGTGGTATTACTCAGCACATTGGTGCTTACCACGTTGAAACACCAAACGGTATGATCACCTTCCTTGATACTCCTGGACACGCTGCGTTTACTTCAATGCGTGCTCGTGGTGCTCAAGCGACAGATATCGTTGTATTGGTTGTTGCAGCAGATGATGGCGTAATGCCACAAACGGTTGAAGCGATTCAACATGCGAAAGCGGCGAATGTGCCACTTATCGTTGCAGTAAACAAAATCGATAAAGATGGCGCGAACCCAGATGGCGTGAAAAATGAGCTTGCTCAACACAACATCATTCCTGAAGAGTGGGGCGGTGAGAACATGTTTGTTCACATCTCTGCGAAACAGGGAACCAATATTGAAGGCCTACTAGAAGCTATCCTACTTCAAGCTGAAGTTCTTGAGCTTCATGCTGTTAAAGATGGTATGGCGTCTGGTGTGGTAGTTGAGTCTCGTCTTGATAAAGGCCGTGGCCCTGTGGCAACTGTTCTTGTTCAATCAGGAACACTACGCAAAGGCGACATCGTACTGTGTGGTCAAGAATATGGCCGTGTTCGTGCGATGCGCGACGAAACTGGTAACGAAGTTACGGAAGCGGGCCCATCAATTCCTGTTGAAATTCTAGGTTTGTCTGGTGTTCCAGCTGCTGGTGATGAAGCAACAGTAGTTCGTGATGAGCGTAAAGCACGTGAAGTGGCAAATTATCGTCAAGGTAAATTCCGTGATGTGAAGCTTGCACGTCAGCAGAAATCTAAGCTTGAAAACATGTTCTCTAACATGACAGCGGGCGAAGTGGCTGAACTGAACGTGGTACTAAAAGCAGACGTTCAAGGTTCGGTTGAAGCCATTGCTGATTCACTGCGTAACCTTTCAACTGATGAAGTGAAAGTGAACATCGTGGGTTCTGGTGTCGGTGGTATCACAGAAACTGACGCAGTACTTGCAGCAGCTTCTAACGCTATCGTACTTGGCTTTAACGTTCGAGCTGATGCATCAGCTCGTCGCACTATCGAATCTGAAAACTTAGACCTACGTTACTACTCAATCATTTATCAATTGATTGACGAAGTAAAAGCGGCCATGAGCGGCATGCTAGCACCAGAGTTTAAGCAAGAGATCATTGGTCTTGCTCAGGTTCGTGAAGTATTTAAATCACCTAAACTAGGCGCAGTTGCTGGTTGTATGGTGACTGAAGGCGTTATCAAACGTAATAGCCCTATCCGTGTTCTACGTGATAACGTGGTTATCTACGAAGGTGAGCTTGAGTCGCTACGTCGCTTTAAAGATGACGTGCAAGAAGTGAAGAATGGCTACGAATGTGGTATCGGCGTTAAGAACTACAATGATGTTCGCGTTGGTGACCAAATCGAAGTCTTCGAAACAGTGGAAATTAAACGTACACTGGATTAATTGACTGACGTTGCTGTATTGAAATAGACAGTAATCGGTTGTTGAATACACCATGGGGGGCTGGGTTGAACCATCCCCCCATTCTTTCTATATGTGAGAAAAGATATGTCAAAAGAATTTAGCCGCACGCAGCGCGTATCCCAACAGCTGCAAAAAGAACTCGCCATGATCATACAACGTGAAGTCCGCGACTCACGCTTAGGTATGGTGACTATTTCAGAAGTCGAAGTGTCACGTGACCTTGCTTATGCAAAAGTGTTTGTGACGTTTCTATGCGTTGGTGAGCAGACCCCAGAAAGCTGCTTAGCTGCGTTAAAAGAGCATGAAGTTCATATCCGCATGATGCTTGGCAAACGTATTCGCTTACGTTTGACACCAGAAATTCGCTTTACTTATGACAATACTTTGGTTGAAGGTATGCGCATGTCCAACTTGGTGACTGAAGTGGTCAGCAATGATAAGCGCAGACAGAAAGATGCAGGGCGTGAAGATGAAGCGTCTGCAGAAGAAGGGAATGAATAGATGGCTCGTCGTCGTAAAGGTCGCCCAATTAACGGGGTAATTTTACTGGATAAGCCAACGGGTATCTCCTCGAATGATGCCTTACAAAAAGTAAAACGTATTTATTTTGCAGAAAAAGCCGGACACACTGGCGCGCTCGATCCTTTGGCAACAGGAATGTTGCCTATTTGCCTTGGTGAAGCGACAAAATTCTCTCAGTTTTTACTTGATTCAGATAAGCGTTATCGAGTCATTGCAAAACTGGGTGAGCGAACCAATACCTCTGATTCAGACGGAGAGGTAGTGGAAACACGCCCTGTCAATGTGCAATTAAATACCCTGCGAGAGTGTATCGAGCGTTTTCGTGGTGAAACCGACCAAATTCCGTCAATGTTTTCTGCACTGAAGTATCAAGGCCGTCCTCTATATGAATACGCTCGTGAAGGCATTGATATTCCGCGCGAATCTCGAAAAATCACTGTCTATGAGATTGAATTGATTCGTTTCGAAGGTGATGAAGTTGAAATGGATGTGCACTGTTCGAAAGGCACGTATATCCGTACTATCGTGGATGACTTAGGTGAAATGCTTGGTTGTGGCGCACATGTGACCATGCTGCGTCGTACTGCGGTCGCGAAGTACCCATATGAGAAGATGGTGACTTTAGAGCAACTTGATGCATTGCTGCAACAGGCGCTGCGTGATGATGTCGCACCGAAAAATGTGTTGGACTCGTTATTGATGCCAATGGACAGTGCGGTGCAAGATTTGCCGGAAGTTAACCTTATTCCTGAGTTGGCAGACATGGTACAACATGGCCAACCAGTGCAAGTGTTGGGTGTGCCACTTGATGGCACAGTGCGCATGACCATGGGTGAAGAGAAACTCTTTATCGGTGTGGGTGAAATTGACCAAGATGGTCGTGTTGCACCTAAGCGATTGGTCGTTTTTAGAGACGAAGAGTCGCTGTAAATAGCTATTGCTTAACGTTGGGGATTTCCCTATAATCCCGGCTTCGCGTAGCGGCTGAATCAGAGATTGGCTGCTACACCTTTAAACTTACTCTTATTAGGAGAGCATTATGTCTCTGAATGCAGAAACTAAAGCGGCAATCGTTGCTGAATACGCACGTGGCGAAGGCGACACTGGTTCACCAGAAGTACAAGTAGCACTACTAACTGCTTCTATCAACCACCTACAAGGTCACTTCAAAACTCACAAAGGCGATCACCACAGCCGTCGTGGTCTACTACGCATGGTTTCAAGCCGTCGTAAGCTTCTAGACTACCTAAAAGGTAAAGATTTAGGTCGTTACCAAGACCTAATCAAACGTCTTGAGCTACGTCGCTAAGATCAGTTTGTTCAGAAAAGGGGCTTTTAGCCCCTTTTTTGTTATCTAAATTTGGCACAATCTCTCCTAAGTCGCTATACTACCCGCCGTTAAAGTGTGTTGTATGTACTTTAACGCTTCATACTCATAGCATTACAGTCACCGAAGTCGGCCAGCAGGTCGCGGCTATTAAAAGTAGCGTTCAGATACCAGTGGGAGCGGCAAGCCCAACGCTTTGTTTCCCGTGATATAGAGCCTATTTTTACTAGTCGCGATTCGTAATGTCTTGAGTGTTATTTCATTCAATCTAGAGGCAACTCTAGAGCAAGGATAAACAATGTTTGATAAACCAGTAGTGAAATCATTCCAATACGGTAATCATACCGTCACTCTAGAAACCGGCGTTATCGCACGCCAAGCTACATCGGCCGTTATGGTCACTATGAACGATACCGCGGTATTCGTTTCTGTTGTTGGTAAAAAAGAAGCAGTAGAAGGTCAAGACTTCTTCCCTCTTACTGTTAACTACCAAGAGCGTACTTACGCAGCGGGTAAAATTCCAGGTGGCTTCTTCAAGCGTGAAGGTCGTCCATCAGAAGGCGAAACTTTGACTGCGCGTCTGATTGACCGCCCAATTCGTCCTCTTTTCCCTAATGCATTTAAAAATGAAGTTCAAGTCATCGCGACAGTGATGTCTGTAAACCCAGACGTTCAACCTGATATCGTGACTATGATTGGTACTTCAGCAGCACTTGCTATCTCTGGTATTCCATTCAATGGTCCTATTGGCGCGGCGCGCGTGGGTCACATTGATGGTCAATTAGTGCTTAACCCAAGCATGACCGAGCTTGCTGTATCTCGTCTTGATCTTGTGGTTGCAGGTACAGACAACGCGGTACTGATGGTTGAGTCAGAAGCGGATAACCTAACTGAAGAAGAAATGCTAGCAGCGGTTGTTTACGGCCACGACCAACAACAAGCTGTGATTAAAGCGATCAATGAATTTGCTGCTGAAGTTGCCACTCCAGCTTGGGATTGGGTTGCTCCTCAAGAGAACACAGTACTTAACAGCAAGATCGCTGAACTAGCAGAAGCTAAGCTTGTTGAAGCTTACAAAATCACTGAAAAAATGGCTCGTTACGACCGTATTCATGAAATTGCTGCTGAAGTAAACAAAGTAATTCTTGCTGAAGATCCTGAAGCAAATGCGAAAGAAATCCACACTATCTTCCACGATCTAGAGAAGACGGTTGTACGTCGTAGCATTATTGCTGGCAACCCACGTATTGACGGTCGTGAAAAAGACATGGTTCGTGCGCTAGACGTACGCACTGGTATTCTTCCTCGTACTCACGGTTCTGCACTATTTACTCGTGGTGAAACTCAGGCAATCGTAACCGCTACTCTTGGTACTCAGCGTGATGCTCAAATCATCGATGAGCTAACAGGCGAGCGTAAAGATAACTTCCTACTACACTACAACTTCCCTCCATACTGTGTAGGCGAAACTGGTTTTGTAGGCTCACCTAAGCGTCGTGAAATCGGCCACGGTAAACTGGCTAAGCGTGGTATCGCTGCCGTTATGCCTTCAGTTGAAGAGTTCCCATACACAGTTCGCGTAGTATCAGAAATCACAGAATCTAACGGTTCTTCTTCAATGGCTTCTGTATGTGGTACTTCTCTTGCTCTTATGGATGCGGGCGTGCCAATCAAATCTTCTGTTGCGGGTATCGCGATGGGTCTTGTTAAAGAAGGCGATGATTTCGTTGTTCTTTCTGACATTCTTGGTGACGAAGATCACCTAGGTGACATGGACTTTAAAGTGGCGGGTACTAACCAAGGTATCACGGCACTGCAAATGGACATTAAGATCGAAGGTATCACCAAAGAGATCATGCAAATTGCGCTAAACCAAGCACAAGGTGCACGTAAGCACATCCTTTCTGTGATGGATCAAGCGATCTCTGGTGCTCGTGCTGAGATTTCTGAATTTGCACCACGCATTTACACCATGAAGATCAGCTCTGAGAAAATCAAAGACGTGATCGGTAAAGGTGGTGCGGTGATCCGTGCTCTAACTGAAGAGACGGGCACAACCATCGAAATCGAAGATGACGGCACAATCAAGATTGCGGCAACCGATAGCGCTCAAGCTAAAGAAGCGATTCGTCGCATCGAAGAGATCACGGCTGAAGTTGAAGTTGGTGCTATCTATACTGGTAAGGTCGCTCGTCTGGCTGATTTTGGCGCGTTCGTTAACATTCTTCCTGGTAAAGATGGTCTAGTACACATTTCTCAAATCGCGGATCAACGCATCGAGAAAGTGTCTGATTACTTGAAAGAAGGCCAAGAAGTTCAAGTTAAAGTACTTGAAATCGACCGCCAAGGCCGTGTTCGTCTAAGCATGAAAGAAGCGGTAGAGAAACCAGCTGAAGAAGTTGTTGCAGCACCAACGGCTGAATAAGGCCACTTTAAGCTTGAGAAGCACGGCGCTTTAGTCGCCTTTTCAACATAAAGCATGATATAAAGGGAGCGTTATTCGCTCCCTTTTTCATGCCTAGATTAATGCGATACACCCACTTATCTTGGGCTTTGGGGTACACAGGAGTTTTATTTGTGAAATGGTTTCCAACGGCCGCATTGAGTGCTTTGATACTGATAATGTCGGGCTGCGCGTCAACTCAAAATGGCAATCAAAGTCAATGGGTATACCCTCCGATGGCAGTGCCATTGCAGTCTTCATTACAGCAACAAGTTCAGATAGCGCGTTTGACGCAACTGCTACAACGTACTGATCTGCCTGATGATGTGCGGGCCAAAATGTTTTATGAGCGTGGTAACAACTACGACAGTGTTGGGCTACGCACTTTAGCACGTTTAGATTTTGAGCAGTCACTCGCGCTTAACCCGGCGCAGCCTGATATCTTTAATTTATTAGGCGTGTATTACACGCAAGTTGCAGAGTTTGATACCGCTTATGAGGCATTTGATTCGACATTGGAACTTGAACCTGACAATTTTTACGCTGAGCGTAACAGAGCCATCGCACTTTATTACGGCGACCGTACAGAACTTGCGTTAGAAGAGATTCGCGCACATTATCAACATGATCCTAGCGATCCCTTCCGTGCATTGTGGCTATATATTATTCAAAGTGAAAGCGAGCCTTTGCAGGCACGTGTGGATCTCTTCAATCGCTATCAAGTTCGAGATGATCAATGGGGATGGCTCTTGGTTGCGTTAACGCTTAAAGAGATATCGGAAGAGCAAGCTTTTAAGATGATCTTAGAAGAAGGCAGCGGTAATGCGATACAAGCACAGCGTTTAACTGAAGTCTATTTTTATCTCGCTAAGCGTTACCAACAAGAGGGAAATTACGCGCACTCGATCGCTTTGTACAAGCTTGCGTTGTCATTTAACGTCTATGAATATGTTGAGCATCGATACGCTTATCTTGAATTGGGGAAAATTTTCCAGCAAGTAAGAGCCGACTATTTAGCTAAGGCGAAAGCAGAACAGCCAGAGTCTCAGCAATAAATACCTTGCTATATCCTTTCCCTTAAAGCCGCTGACTTTTTCAGCGGCTTTTTTGTTGCTTAACGATCTAAAGATCCATAAAATAGTTAGCCTTGATAACCATTTTGATTTGAAAAACAGTGAAACTAGAAGCTAACTTAGAAAAATTAGAGCGTTTTAGTGCCAAAATCTGGCGTCGGTATAGCAAAGCTGATCCCATTTCACAATTGAGCTTTAATGAATATGATTACCTTAAAGTGATTCAAAGCTCTTCTTTGCCACTGCGCTTAACTGATTTAGCCAATGAGATGGAAGTGAGTAAACCATCGGTATCAAATATGGTTAAAAGGCTTAAAAATAAAGGGTTGGTTCAGACGGCACAATGCCAAGATGATGCGCGTTCTTACCGAGTTTCTCTCACCGATACTGCGCGTGAGCATTTAGCGGATGAAGCGAAAGTGTACGCTGTTGTCGCAGAGCAAGTGACTAAGCATCTCTCGGAAGAAGAAGCACTGTGTTTTAATA
>NZ_CAWNTB010000155.1:0-27182 GCF_963877065.1 Vibrio sp. V01_P9A10T6 | reverse complement strand
AGATTGAACGGTGTGATCAGTACCAAAAGGTAGACCACCATAGTAGACGGTGAGTCATGGGCAGACAGTTTTTTCACCATCAAAGAGTAACAAGCCCAAAAAAATGCCGCGCCAACAGGCAGCAACGATGCCCAGTTGAAATCGTCAGCCCAAGGTTCAAGGATGATCATCGCCCCGACAAAGCCAGTTAATGTTGCTCCCCAGCGTGCTGTACCCACTTTCTCTTTTAAAAAAATGCCTGAGCCAATCGTGGCAAACAGAGGAGAGGTCATCAGCAGTGCAATACCTTGCCAAATGGGTACGGGATAGGCGAGTGCCCATAACCAGAGTTGTATTCCAATCACAGATAAAAACACACGGAAAATATGCATGCTTAAATGCTCGGTGCGCAGCGAGTAGCGGATCCCTAACGTTGATAAATACGGCAAAATAACGACTAACGCGATGGCATATTGAACCAGCGCCACCGTGGTAGATGACAGGCCGTAATTGATACTGGCGACTTGAGCAAGGCTATTGACTATCGCAAAGGCGAGGCCTGCGATTAGCATCCAACTTGCCCCTTGGATTGGGTGGTGAAGTATTTTGGTCATAGAGAAGAGGGTTATAGAAAAAGTCGTTGAATCATACTGACTTATCAGCGTTAAACCAATCTCTGAAATGAATAGAGTGGTTCAATAAATTTGAGCAAGTGTTATCCCTGCTGATTCCCACTTGTCTGAAACGCCAAACATTTTGCGTATGGGCTGTGGTGATGGGATAAAAAAAGCCCCCTTAAAAAGAGGGCGAAAGAACATGAACGGCCAGTGCTCTGCCTTAGCACTGAAAAGAAGCACAAACGCTGCCATGCATTTGTACTTATTCCATAGCAGGTTGTGTGCCACCTTTAACTTATTGAAAAATAGTGAACTTATATTGTTGGTTCTGTTAAGCATGGTCTAGCCTAGTGCAATGTGTTTCATTGTGGTGCAATACCGGCAAATAAAAAAGGCCAAGCGAGTGCCTGGCCAAAAGGACAAAATCCTTAGGGAGTATATGCGTTCGTATAATTAAAATTAGAAGTTGTAACGTAGACCTAGGCGAATAGAGTCTTTTGCATCATACGCAGTGCCGAGGTCTTTTTTATCTAGGTTGTTCATTTTGTAGGCAACGTAAGTGTAGATTGATTTATTGAAATCATAACGCCCTGTCAACTCAGCAAAATCACTTTTCGTCGTTGTGACGTTTGCAGTTTCATTTTCCGTTTTTTGATACACCCCAATCAAGCGGAAGTTACTTGTGATTTTGTATTGCGCAGCAAATTCAATCCCGTTGAATTCGCTCTTCGCTTTATCGTCCAAATCCCCTTGTGTATAGGTCAGGCCTAAGTACAAATCGTCCAACGTGTAATTTACACCGGCAATAATTTGATTCGCCGCACCTTGGCCTGTGCCATTATCGTTGCTTGCGTAGCCCAAGCCTAAACCAAGGCCGATAGGTAAGTTATAAATTGCAGAAAGACCAAAGCCATCGGTGTCTTTTTCTTCGCCTGCAATAAAGCTTGCTGTCACATTGAGGGCATCAAATGTAGCTGCGTAGAGGAAGGTGTTGTTGATTTGCTCATTACCTGCGTTGATGAACTCTTTTTGAGCGCCAGTATAAGTACCGATGTCTGACATTTGAGAAATTTGCACGCCAGCCGTATCTTGGCGGCCGACAGAAATAGCACCAAAATCAGCTTGTAAACCTGCAAATAGGTAACGTTGGTTGAAATCAGAATTCTTATCGTTGCTGGCGGAGGAATTAACCGTTTGCTCTGCTTCATAGGTTGCAAAACCTTTCAAAGAGTCAGAGATTTCTGTTGAGCCTGTAATGTTCAAACGCGCACGGCTTTTGTTTTTCATCGTGCCTTCAATTTCTTTGCCTTTGTCATCACCACCGAAATCGCCACGAAATTCTGCACGTCCACCAACTTTAAGCTCATTTCCATCCGCTTTGTAAACGGTCGCAGCAAAAGAAGAACCTGATACCAATGCTGTAAGAATTGCGGTTGCGATTGTTGCTTTTTTCATTTTATTTACCTTATCCATAATCAATGAGCTTCAGTGCTCGAACGGTTTGATGTGAGTAAAGTAGATGTTTTAAATGAATGTTTAATTACTGATTCATGATGTTTACATGTTGTTTTTATTGATGATTTATTAAAGAGAATGTTATGTAGTGATGTTCAAAATAGTCAAGGTGCCATGAATTTTGAGTCGAAGATCTTACTTTTATCTAATGAAGATGCAAATCCATTCACTCGCGCTGTAGATGAGGTAAACTCGACGATCTTAGTCATCTCAAGGAAGAGTATATGTATTCGGTTCGTTTGGATAAACAGAAGATAACCCCGTCTAAAGTGTTGTGTGTTGGACGGAACTATATTGAACATATTCAAGAGCTTAATAACACAATACCAGAACAAATGGTGGTATTTAATAAACCCAATACGAGCATTACAACCACTCTATCCTCGTTTCACCAAGAGACGCTTCACTATGAAGCTGAAATTTGTTTTTTGATCAAAAAAGGTCAATATAGCGCGGTTGGTTTGGGGTTAGATCTGACTAAGCGGGTACTGCAATCTCAGCTTAAAGCAAAAGGTTTACCTTGGGAGAGGGCGAAAGCATTTGATGGTTCGGCTGTACTTAGCCGATTTGTGCCACTGCATGGTATCGATATCAATAAGTTGCAGTTAGAGCTATTCATCAACTGTGTTCGGGTTCAGTGCGGCGGTGTAAACCAAATGATCTATTCACCCGCCATCATTTTAGAAGAGCTGAAATCTTACACATCACTGCGTGATGGTGACGTTGTGATGACCGGAACGCCACAAGGAGTTGGAGAAGTGCATTGTGGCGATCTCTTTTTAGGGCGTCTTAAATGTGGAGAGCAGACCTTAATCGAGATTGAATGGCTAGCGCAATAAAACTGATTTGCGCTATTCGGGCTGCGGTTATTATCAGTATTCACCGCAGCCTCTGTCTTTAATGGGCTAAGAGCGTTAAATTTAGCAAAAAGAAAGTCGCCATGCTGATGATCGTGGTCAGCAGGACATTCTTGGTTTTCCATGCAATCAGTCCCGCTAATGCTGCGGCCCACAAGTAGGGATTATGGCGATCAAGCCAAAGTGTTTGCTCTGGCAGGAACACAATCGGAGCCCAAATAGCAGTTAATACAGCAGGGCTAGAATAAGTGAGTAAGCGCTGGATAACTGGGTTGAGACGCAGCGGTAATTTAGGCTCTAAGAACAGATAACGGCTCATAAAGACCAAAGCGGTCATGGCGAGGATAGAAAGCAGAATCATCGTTGGTTCCTCCTGCTCGAACAGAGTAAAACTTCAGAAACATAACCTGCACACATTGCGCCAATGCTTGCTAGCATTAAGCTACCTTCAACTTGCCAAAGAGTCAGGCTTACCGACAACACTAGGGCACTGATGACAGCAACGAGTATCGGTATGTTTTTAATGTTCGGAATGACAATGGCGATAAAAGTAGCCGCGACTGCAAATTCCAACCCCAACTCGTTTAAAGCGGGGATGTAGCTGCCGGCAATAATGCCGACCAGTGTGGCCAAATTCCAAACTAAATAGAAGCTTAAACCCGCACCAAGCGCGTACCAACGGTTAAACTGTTTTTCATTTTGTTGTCCGCAGACCGCAAACAGCTCATCAGTGAGCAGAAAACCCAGAATTAAACGCCAACGTGTCGGGAGTGGGCTGATTTTGCTGCGCATGGAAACGCTGTAGAGAAAATGGCGAGAAGTGATGAAAAATGTGGTGATCAGCAGAGTCAACAGCCCTGCACCTGTTTTAAACATCCCCGTGGCGACGAGTTGCGCTGATCCTGCAAATAAAACCGCAGAGAGTGCCTGGCTCTCTAATACGGTTAAGCCACTTTCAATCGCAAATGATCCCGCCAATAAGCCCCATGGTAAAACGGCAATACTCAGCGGTAGCATGGCCAGTGCGCCTTGCCCAAAGAGGCGACCTCTAGGTTCCAAATGTACGTGGTTCAATAGTGTGCTATCCATAGTAATTCCTTTGCTGGAAGTGATGAATCTATCAAGCCACAAGGTTGGGTCAAGCGATTGTACAAAATTGCGCTTGCTATTTGGCTAAGAACTGTTTTGGCGTTAAGCCCATTGCACGCTTAAAGTGGCGATGTAGATGACTTTGGTCATGAAACCCAGATTCTTGCGCAGCATCTGAAATGGGATGACCACTTCTCAATAGTGTTTTAGCATAACGCAACCGCGCTTGAATTTGATAGGCATGCGGTGGGAAGCCATACATTTTTTGAAATGAACGAACCAAATGATAGGGGCTAACTCCAGCTAGTTTTGATAAATCTTCTAATGAGACATCGGCCTGAGGAAAGTCATCTAAGAATTCTTTAACCGTATAGAGCGACTGCTGAATTTTAGTTTTAGGTAGTGAGATAGGAGGACTTTTGGCATGACGTGCTACCAGTTTGGTTAGGGTCGCGTACACTAATGTTTCGCGTAATAGACGGTTACTCGACTGCTCTAACGTATCAAAAACTAAACGAAATTGGTTTGCTAATTCAGGATCGTAGACTACGGGTTCTGGAAAATAAGGAGCGCATGAGTTAAAGGAACCTAACTCTTGAAGCACGGTACTAAATTGTTCTGGAAGTGGGTACATGGCTTTATAGGCCCAACCACCTTTTACAGCAGAATGGCCATTATGGACTTCTTCGGCATTAACCAAAATAATGCTGTCTTGTGGAGCAATATGATGACCACCGGTGCGGTAAAATCGTTGAGCACCGCGTTCAATAACTCCCACCGTGTACCCTTCGTGGCTGTGGCGCGAAAAGTTTTGTGTTTCGTATTGTGCATCGAGAAGCTCAATTCCGCCAAGTTCATTAGCGATATAAAACTTGGCTAGTTCTCTCTTTTTGCTTTTCTGCTTGGGCATTTCATATCCTACCTTTTTGCAACAACCAGTGTAGCCGATTTATTCAGAATGGTTTTGTACAAAATTGCGCATACAACTGTCATCCACTGGAGGGAAAAGAGCGTTGTAGTCGCAGGCATTGTTCACCTAAACAGATGAAATAAAAATGCCGCCAACAATGAACTGAAGACGGCCTGTTATTTCGTTGTGCTTGTCCGGCAATGAGCGTTACAAGCTGTGTTGGTGTTCTGCGATGAGCATCGCCATTTGCTCGTCGGCTTTTTTCTCGGCGCTGGCGAAATCTTCTTCTGCTTCGAAGGCTCCGATGACCTCGTAATAGCATTTCAATTTAGGCTCAGTGCCCGACGGGCGCACAATCACTCTCGCTCCGCCTTCCAAGTGATAGGTCAATACATCGCTAGCAGGAAGTTGAATCGCTTGCGTTGTTCCATCGGCAATATAACGTGTTAGTGATTTGAGATCGTCGGTCATGAGCACTTTTCTACCGGCGATTTCCGTTGGCGGTGTGGCGCGAAGCTTGTCACCGATCGGCGGTGAGTTAGGGTCTAACTTAATGCTACGTTGTGCATTAATGTAAAAACCGTGCTGGCGGTAAATGGTTTCGAGTTGATCCCAAATAGTTTTACCTTGGCTGTATAATTCGGCCGCTAGTTGTGCAAATGTCACCATGGCCGAAAGGCCATCTTTATCCCAAACGGTTTGCCCTATGGTGTAACCCAATGCTTCTTCATAGGCGAATAAGAACTGCTGTTCATCGCTTTGTTGTTGCATCGCCACGTTGGTCAACCATTTAAAGCCAGTCAAGGTTTGGTAGTATTTTGCACCTTTCGCCTGCGCAATATTACCGAGTAAACTGGATGAGACGATGGTGTTGCCAACCAACTGCTTTGAGGCATCAGTTTTGGAGAGCAAATAGTCCCCAAATAGTGTGCCAACTTGATCGCCAGTCAGCATTTGGTATTGACCATCCGCGCGTTGTACGGCAACGGCAAATCGGTCGGCATCTGGGTCATTGGCGCAGGCCAACTGGGCATTTTGGGCATGGGCTAGCGCGATGACCATATCCATCGCCCCCGGCTCTTCAGGGTTCGGGAAGTTGACGGTCGGGAAACGGCCATCTGGTTCGCGTTGTTCTTCCACACTGATGACATGGGTAAACCCAGCGTCATGCAGCAAAGTTTCAGCCATCTCAGCGCCGACACCATGCATCGCGGTATACGCAATGGTAAGGCATTGCGGATCAGTGTGGTGGTTCAACAATGGGCTTTGATTGAGGGTACGACGGTAAGTTTGGTAATACTCTTCTGTTAGCCATTGCAAAAGGCCTTGTTGGTGCGCGTTGTCTAACGGCATCAGAGAAATAGCTCGCGTTGCCGCTAAGTCGATTTCTGCTGCAATACCAGAATCGTGGGGCGGGATAATCTGTGCACCATTTTCCCAGTACACCTTGAAGCCATTGTATTCGGGTGGGTTGTGACTGGCGGTGACTACGACTGCGGCGGCGGCATTAAAGTGTTTTACCCCAAAAGCGACTACTGGGGTCGGTGCCACTTTATGCGTGAGATACACTTTGATCCCCAGCGCGGCGAGTACGGAGGCGGTATCGTGTGCAAATTGCTGAGAATCTGGCCGGCCATCATAGCCAATCACAACCCCACGTGTTTTGGCATTGCTGACTTGTTGAATGAGATAGTGTCCTAAACCCGTCGCCGTTTCTTGAATTACCAGACGGTTCATACGATTAGGGCCGCATCCCACCATGCCGCGTAAACCCGCGGTGCCGAACTCAAGGCGTGATTGAAAGCGAGCTTTTATCTCATCTAACTGATGCTGATCGACTAGTGCTTGTAGTTCTTGGCGAGTTTTAGGATCGGGATCTTTTTCTAACCATTCGGAAACGTGTTGCATCATGGTTTCACCTTCTTACATTCATGTTGAATTGATTCTAACTGATATTCATTCTCAATAATGGGGGCGCAATCGCTAAACATCGTTCTTATTTTGTTTCTCATCACGTGTTGCTTCTCTTTGATTGGTTGCGCAACTGACGCTGACAAATTCAGTGTTATCTAGTTAGAGTGATGAAGCGAGAGATGGCGTAAACTGCGTAGCTCGAGCCGCCTAAACAGTAAAGAGAGGCTTAAACATAAACCCAAGTATGCACCGCCCACTAACAACCATATTTCAAAAATAAGCCCAGAAGAGTTAGCGATTTCTGTGCCAACAAACGTCATTTCTTGAATTGAAATTAGCGATACAATCGAAGAATCTTTGACCAAAGAAATCGCTTGCCCAGCTAAAGCCGGCGTGATCGCCGCCAATACTTGAGGGGCAATGACGTATCGGTATTTTACCCATCGAGACAGCCCTAAAGAGTGCGCTGCTTCCCATTGACCTTGAGCGATTCCGGCCAAACCTGAACGAACAACTTCAGCGATGTAGGCCGATGAAAGCATCCCAATACACACAATTCCAGAGAACAAATTTTCCCATAGATGAGAAGGACCAAACAGCCAATGCTGAATGACATTGGTTGGCTCATGGTGTTCCCGTAGTAGGTTTTCTAGGCCCAACAACGGGATCAGTTGATTGGAGACAAAAAAATAAAAAATGAACACGAAAACCAGCGGCGGAATGTTCCTAACTAATTGCACAAAAGCGTTAGCCGGAATTCTGAACCACGAAAACTGAGAGTGGCGTGCTACGCCAAGCAGTGTGCCTAACACAAGGGCCAGCACCATCGCCCAGACACTTAAGCGCAAAGTAGCAACTAACCCCTGAAAGAAATAAGGGATAGCACCATGGCTCGTTGGGGTGAAAATCAGAGCAAAAGCTTCTCGCCAACGCCAATTATAATTCACCCCAAGCTCGGCTCGGTGTGTTAACCAAATAACAAAGCCTAACAGTACTACGAGTAACGCATAATCGAGCTTATTGAGCGATAATCGTAGCCATGGTTTAAGGTTCCGTTTTTCATACAGCACGGTTTTTGTTCTATTCACATCCGCCCCTCAGGCTATTGCCCTGAGACGATTTGGTTTTGCCAATCTAGCGTTGAGAACCAATATTCGTAGCGTTCACTTAACCAGCCGTCATTGGTTCGTTCAATAATCCATTGATCAAAAAAGGCTTTTTTGTCCTCTTCACCTAAGCGAACGGCAAACGCTTCGTTCCCTTTGGACAACCGTTCATTGAAAGGAATGAACAGTTTGTCACTGTGTTTCACTGTTTCATGTTCAGGTTTAGGGCTTGACGCAATCACGGCGTGTGCTTGGCCGTTTAATACTTCTTGAAAGGCTTGTGCATCGTCATCAAATTGCAGAATTTTGGCTTTGGGGAAGGTTTCACGAGCGACTTGAACGGTAAATGCTCCGCGTCGCGCAGCGATAGTCACTCGACGAGAGTTGAAGTCTTCAATGGTGGAAAATCCTTTAGCGAGTGACTGATTAGCGGCAAGTTGTACTCCTGAATGTGAATAGGGGGTGGTAAAGAGTACGCTTTTCGAGCGCTCAGGAGTGATGGACATGCCACCGATAATGACATCAAATTTCTGTGCTAAGAGTGCTGGAATAATGCCATCCCACGCGGTAGGTACAAATTCCACTTTCCAACCTGAATCTTCAGCAAGACGTTTGGCAACATCAATTTCAAAGCCAATCAGGTCGCCTTGTTTGTCGCGCATTGCCCAAGGCACAAATGTAGACATACCCACACGCAATGTGCCTCGTTCAGTGATTTTATCAAGGCTAGGCGTTTCACTGGCAAAGGCGGGTGTGGAAATGGTTATCCCTAGTAACATGGTCAACCCGAGCGATAGAGCGGCGATAGCCTTCAATCCAGCGCGTTGCCACGCTTTTGGTTCAGATTGCTGCATGATGTTCTCCTTTTAAGGATGATTATTGAGCGCGCCATTGCGCCCCGAGTTTGTGTTCTAACCATGCTGAAAACCCTGATAAAGACAGAGTTAACAGTAAATAAATTGCAGCGACGGTAAACCATATTTCAAATGGCATCGCCGTTTCTGAGACAATATTTCTACCTTGAGTGGTTAAGTCAAAAATAGCCATCACACTGACGATAGACGAGTTTTTAATTAATGACACGACTTCATTGGTCAGTGGAGGTAATGTACGTTGGATAAGTTGCGGTAAGATCACATCAACATAGGTATAAAAACGAGAAAGCCCTAATGTTCGTGCCGCTTCAAACTGTCCCTTCGGAATGCTGTTTAAACCACCACGAAACACTTCGGCAGTATAAGCGCCTTGAAACAGTGCCAAAGCTAAAATGGCAGTAGAGAAGCGATCTAAGCCCAGCACTGGGCCAAACACAAAATAGAGTAGGTATATCTGCACCAGTAGCGGCGTGTTGCGGATAAGCTCAATATAAATATTGGCCAACCAACGCCCTACCACAGAATTGGAAAGCTTCAACAAAGCGGTTGTTAAGCCAATGACTAGCGTAAAAAATAGGCTGACCGTTGAGATTTGCACCGTAACGGCTAACCCTTCGAGCAGTTCCGCGGGCCACCATTCACCCTCGTCGTAAAAAGCGATGAAATCAGGCACACGATACCATTGCCACTGGTAACCCATAGCATGTGCGCCAGAATCAAGTAGCCATACCATCCCCGCAAGCAATAGAACTATCTGTATTAGAGCGGAGAAGATCGGTTTTATCATTACTTTTATCATCAATGGCTCAATATTTGGTTGAGAAACTGTTGAGTTCTGGGGTGTTTTGGCTGACGAAATATCTCTTCCGGCGTAGCGATCTCGAGAATTCTTCCTTCATCCATAAAAATGACGCGATCCGCTACTTTTCGGGCAAAACCCATTTCATGAGTGACGCACATCATGGTGATGCCATCTTGAGCAAGATCTACCATGACATCCAGCACCTCCTGGATGGTTTCAGGATCGAGAGCTGAAGTGGGTTCATCAAACAATAAAATGTCTGGTTGCATACAGAGTGAGCGTGCAATGGCAACACGCTGTTGCTGACCGCCAGATAATTGCACCGGATATTTGTCAGCTTGGTCAAGAATATTCACTCGCTGTAAAAAATGGCTCGCTCTTTGTCTTGCGGCTTGCTTACTCAATTTCAGTGTACGAATTGGAGCTAAAATAAGGTTTTCAATCACCGTCAAGTGAGGGAAAAGGTTGAAATGCTGGAAAACCATACCGATTTTTCCCGCAGGCTGTGTGATGTCGGAATGGTTAGAGTTCAGGGTGATCTTGCCCGCGGTGATAGCTTCTAACCCATTGACCGTTCGGATTAATGTTGATTTTCCTGAGCCTGAAGGGCCACAAACAACTAAGATTTCCCCTCGACGAACCTGAAGAGTAATGTCTTTCAAAGCGTGAAAATTATTGTACCACTTGTTTACTTTTTCAAACTCTATCGCATTCATGGTTGAATATCTTGTTGCTATTTTGTTACTACCTACCTTAGCAATATCAACGAGATAATGCACCTACGAAGCTCATATTAGCGTTAATTTGTAGGTTCCAGTATAAAGGTGTAACTATTTTTTTACGCAATGATAATTTTGTAAAAAAGTAGCCAATATTGCCTTTTGTTGAAAATAATGATTGAAGTTGTGGTTTTTAGTAGATAAGTTACAGGGGAGAGCCGAAAGCAAGGCTGCGTATAGATCCAACCTGTCCGTTGTTCGGTAGGCAGTAGAAAAGAATAAGGAAGAAGTAAGCAATGTTTCAGACTGATGATGTAAAAATTAAACGAGTTAAAGAGTTATTACCCCCTGTTGCGGTTCTAGAGAAGTTTCCAGCAACAGAAGTTGCTTCTTCAACCACATTTCAGGCTCGTGAAGCCATTCACAATATTCTACAAGATAAAGATGACCGTTTATTGGTGATCATTGGCCCATGTTCAATTCATGATCCTCAAGCGGCTGTTGAATATGGAAAACGTCTTAAAGTGTTACGTGATGAACTAGGTGATCGCCTTGAAATTGTCATGCGTGTCTATTTTGAAAAACCTCGGACGACCGTCGGATGGAAAGGGCTCATTAACGACCCTTACTTAAATGATACCTATAAAATTAACGATGGTTTACGCATGGCGCGTAAGTTACTGCTTGATTTGACCGATATGGGGATGCCAACAGCGAGCGAATTTTTGGATATGATCACACCGCAGTATGTGGCTGACCTTATCAGTTGGGGTGCTATTGGTGCTCGTACAACAGAATCTCAAGTTCACCGTGAGCTCGCATCGGGTCTATCTTGTCCGGTTGGGTTCAAAAATGGGACAGATGGCAATATCAAAATCGCTTCTGATGCGATTCGCTCTGCCAGTGCATCGCACCATTTCTTGTCGGTCACTAAGTATGGTCATTCGGCCATCATTCAAACGGCAGGCAACCCTGATTGCCATATCATTCTACGAGGTGGTAAAGAGCCAAACTACAACGCTCAACATGTCGCGGCTATCAAGCAGGAACTAGAAATCTCCGGTTTACCACAAAAAGTGATGATTGACTTTAGCCACGCAAACAGCTCTAAACAGTACCAGCGTCAACTGGTGGTATCACAAGATGTGAGTGAGCAGATTGCATCGGGTGAACATGCTATTTTTGGTGTGATGATTGAGTCTCATCTCGTTGAAGGACGTCAGGATCTCGTGGATGGTTGTGCGGCCACTTATGGTCAATCGATTACGGATGCATGTATTGGCTGGGATGACACTGAAGTGGTATTGCGTCAGTTGGCTGATGCCGTAGAGGCTCGTCGCTCACGCTAAATACGGCGTCACTCTATAATATAAAGTATCAACAGAGCTCCCGATCCGGGGGCTTTTCTATTTAGACTCAGCTCTGATCGCGTCACTTTAAGCGCTATGGTTGTGAAAAGTGCTCAGATAATGCTGAACGACGATTTTTACTTGGGTCGCCGTTTTCATCGTTTTCTACCGTGCTTTCATAGCCTTGTTTGATAAAGCGTTGTAAAGGCATGACAGGTTCAATACGCTTGAGTTGAGGGGAGTTTGTTGTCCCAGCAAGTTGGTAAATGGTCACGCCACTACCAGTGTTAATCACAATTTTATCCCCATCATATTCAAACTGAGTGCTGACTAAGCGATTATTTCGAAACACGCCATTTGAATTGAGAGTTAGAACCTCAGTGCTATAGCTAGGTGTACCGATTTCGATCCATGAACCATAGACATTTTTGGGGCTTGTATACTCTTGATAGCTCACTAAAAGTAAAGTGGCAAAACTAGCTGCGATAGTGAACAGCACTATCCAAAAAAGACTTTTTAATACCCACTTTTTTTTCATAGGGTGACCTGAAGAGGCTTTATTTGCATGCGTGAAACCCTTAACTGCCATTCCCACTCCATAACGTAAGCAATCAGCGACTAGTACCGGTAAGGCTAACCAATTAAAACAAGGTTAGAGAGTGGAATATGTCGTGTGGTTTAGCAAATGTCACACTGGAAAATATGATCTTTTTTCCAAAACTAGTACTAATGGATGACAAGATGAACATTGCACCATGAATTTTGTTGACTTACCGATCAGTATAGGTCGCGTTTCACTATTTGTTTAATCCCAATTGCCACTTGTGTATTTTTACGATTTCAGATAAAACGGCTTACAAACGTGTTATTCACCATATTTTGGTGGTTTATTTTACAAGGAAGAGAAATGATCAAAGAAAACACATACTTCGATGGGGCGGTTAAATCTTTAGGTTTTGCTCACCAAAGTGGTGACAGTTCGGTGGGCGTAATGGCTCCTGGCGAATACACCTTTGGCACGGCGGCTCCTGAGCGTATGACAGTCATCAAAGGTTCGTTAACGATAAAGCGTTTAGGGGATGAACATTGGTCTACATTTAAAGCGAATGAATCTTTTGAAGTCGCTGAGAATTCGTCCTTTGATTTGAAAGTTGCCGAAGCAACAGCTTATTTGTGCGAATATTTGTAGTTGAAATAGGGCTTAAAAGCCCTATTTCTTATTGAGCTGTTAAGCCAAATTTTGCATAGATGGCTTCGATCCTTCCACTTTTTACCATTTCAGACAGAGCGTCTTGTAATGCATCCGCTTGTGGATGGCTTTTAGGCATACCGTAATAGTTGCCGATAGTGTTTGGATAGTAGTAGGTTGCTACTTGGTAGTTACTAAAATTGATTGTTTTTAATTCCACTTCTAGCGCAGGTAAATCCAATACGATAACGGTATCTATTCTCTTTGCCTCTAGCATTCTTGCTAGGTTGAAGTCATCATTAACAACCGTTCTATTTATCTCTTTGTCTTGATCAAACGCTTCGAAATAAGCGGTACCTCTTTTCACACCGACATTCAGCTCTCGTAAATCTTGATAATTGTTGATTGCTGGCCCATCACTGCGAGTGACAAAAACAATATTCCGTGTTTGCTCACTTATAGGACCGATAAAGCGAACAAATGCTTCTCTGTCTGTTGTTCGTATGACACGTGGAACAATGTCAACAGTACCATTTTCTAAAGTAGCAAGGCTGCGAGGAAATGGAATGTTTCGCCACTCGATATCGAAGCCTATATTTTTTGCTGCTTCTTCAATGATTTCCTTTAATGGGCCGCTGATTTTTTGACCATCTGGACTGATCACCATTTCTGGTGGTCGATGCCTAAAATCAGCTTTAAGGGTGTTAGCAAAAAGCGTTGAGCTGATCAGCACTGCTGCCAATGAAATGAGAATATTTCTAGTCAATACCCACATATTTCGTGCCTCTCGTCAAATTTACTACTTGAGTATAGGCAAACTTTCTGAGAACCCCAAAATGACACTTAAGATCAGCCGGATGGCTACCCTATGGTTAATACTGTTCAAACACACCTGAGTTATAGTCTTTAATTGCTTGTTCTATCTCAGAAAATGAGTTCATTACAAACGGCCCATAATGCACGACAGGTTCATCAATGGGTTGCCCCATTAGCAACAATACTCCGCTCGTATCATTGGCTTTTAATGTTAAGAACTCACCTTTTGAGAGCAACGCTAGCTCGCCTTGCTTCAACACTTTACTGCCTAGCTGTGCATTGCCTTTGTAGGTAAATGCCATGACATTAAAGTGATTTGGAGTGGCGATCTCTAATTGGCTACCCGGTGTTGCTTGCCAGTCGGCCACACTCAATTTAACGCCCGTTTTTGTTAATGGGCCTGTTACTATCTGGTTGCCACAAGTGACATCACCCGCAAGTACTCTCAGCAGGCCAGCCTCTTGGGAGTGGTATTCGGTAATGGTTTCGGGTTGAAAGTCGTGGTATTGCGCTGGCACCATTTTTTGGCTAGCAGGCTGATTGATCCAAATCTGAAAACCGTGCAACTGACCTTCATTCATGATTGGCATCTCGCTGTGAATAACACCTCTTCCTGCGGCCATCCATTGGGCACCTCCAGAGCGTAATTCACCGACATTACCCATATGATCTTGATGTTGGAAATGCCCATTTAGCATATAAGTGAGAGTTTCGATTCCTCGGTGTGGATGAGGAGGGAATCCGCCAATATAATCGGCTTTTTGATCAGATTTAAATTCATCGAGCATTAAAAATGGTGAAAAATTAGCGTTATTAAAGCCAGCAACGCGGCTAATTTTTACGCCATCTCCATCCGAAGTGGGTTGTGCGGGGATTATCTGTTTTATTTCACGTTGCGTTAGCATAATGATTCTCCTTGTCGGTATAACATCAGTCTAAGACAAGGTGCTGATAAAGAAGAGCGCTGTGTTTTGAAGGTCTTCGTCGAGAAATTCGAACATATCTTGAGGGGGGCTATAATTAAAGTAGGTTGGATCACGAGGAGGATGCCCAATGTCTATGTTGCCCAAACATGAAGATCAGAATCCGCATTATGATCCCAAAGAGGATTTTACGCTTGAGCAGATGCACCGATTTACCAAGGTGGCTAATCAAGCGCAGAAAAATCGCGATACGCTTGAACAGCTCAGTGATAAAGACGTTTCCATTGTTGAAGCAGCAAGGCGTGCGGCAATGAGGCCAGTGATTCACCCTAAACCAAATAAACCTAATACAGCACGCTACGCCGCATGGATGGTGGTGGTATGTGCAGTAGGTTTGTGGATTATGTATATGACTCGCTAGCTTTCTTTATTGGTGTCACTGTTGCTGAATGGGTTGCAGTAGATGCTTCAGTATGGTCAAGTGAAATATGTTGGTAATACTGATATTGATTTTTGCCGTTGTGTTTTGCTGCGTACATCGCTTTGTCTGCGCACCGAGTTAGCTCGGCCAAGTTATCAGCATCAGAAGGAAACAAAGCAGCGCCGATGCTGACGGTGAGGTTATTGATCATTTCTGAGCCTTGATATTTATCCTCAAACAGATAACAAATCCGGTTGAGAACGCCATCCAAATCCTTAACCGTTTTGATATCGTAAAGTAGTAGCACGAACTCATCTCCGGCAAATCTCGCGATGGAGTAATCGTGTTTATCGGTCTTCCGGTCTTTATTTCGGACGTTGTTTTTTAAACGGTTGGCGAAATATTGCAAGACTCGATCCCCGACCTCATGTCCGTAGCTGTCATTAATGGATTTGAAATTATCAATGTCTAGAAAGACGAGTGCGGTGATGGTTTTTTTATCAGTCTGCTGGGAGAGTTTTTCACGTGCCCAAGTTTCGAAACTCCAACGATTGGCGAGCCCAGTCAGTTGGTCGGTGTAGGCAAGGTCTTCAATTCCCTCTTGATAAAGATGCTGGATATAGCAAACCGCTTTGTTGTAGTAGTAAGAGGAAATATGACACATGCAACAGAGTGCGATGAGACTGAGAAAAAACCGATCTATGGGGAGATATTGAGGAAGAATATCGGCACCGGAGAGTTGTACTGAGACGCCAATTAGCATAAAGAAACTACAGCTAAAAACTAAGCCTATTCGAAAGTCATTAATGAAGATCACCGCCGCAATAATTGGAAACAACCACAGCACATTGCCGACCATATGCTGTCCATATAGTAGTAATATGACCCCTTTTGTTAACAAGATGGCACTGAGGAATAAATCGGCATAGGAGGTGTTATCAGAGTGATGGTAGAAATAAAGGTAATTAGAGGCAATGGCGATCAAGCATAATAAATTAAAAGTGCTCAGGTAATATTGCTGTTCAAGAAAATGAAGAATGCCATAAAAGGCGAAAAGTAGCACAGACACAAACGAGCATAAGGCAACGACCCTACGCTTGCGTGACGCTCGCATATTGGCCATCTCTTCTAAATGTCTACCTACCAGTTCAGTCATACTCGATCTCGATGCTATCCTAAAGTATTAGATACCGAGTTAAGTCTAGAATAAATAACAGAGTTTTGCGGACGAAGTGCATGGCGTCAGTTAAAAAATACAATGGCTAATCATTTGGCGTTTTCGTTAAGTCATTAGGCTATTAATAATCCGTGTTCAATGGTCTTATAACTTATTGTATTATCAGCATGTTTTGTCGATTATTTTAACGTTGTCCAAATAAGCCATTATTTAAGCCATTATTTTTTTATAAAAAAATGAATATAAGCAAATGTGGATATAGCAAAAAAATCTAAGCCGTCCTGTAGTTACATCGCAAATTTAGTCACATCACAAATTCTTTTTTGATCCAACTTCTTAGCACTAAGATACTCTCTTGTTTCAGTTGCTCTTTGGCACAAACGAAGTAATAGTCTTGATAGGGATTAGTCACTGCGGAACCGAGTTCTTGTAGTAGGCCTAACTTGATGTCATCTTTTACAAAGAGGCGATGGGTAACGAAAATACCTAATTGGCGGATAGTAGCTTGTACAGCTTGTGCTGAAGAGACAAATGATAGGTTTTTGCGACTTGCTGGCATGGTAAGTTGATAAGCATCGCACCAAATTTGCCAGTCTTTTTTGCGGCGCTCGTTCACAGCGATAATCGCTGGGTGGCATTTAAGTATGGATGAAAGCGTCTGCTTATCACCTTGCTTTATGAGGTCAGGTTTTATGAGTTCAGGGCTGCATACCAGCACCAATTCATCTTCGGCAAGTTTCTCACAATAGTAGTCTTGCCACTCATCTTGTTTACCATGAACAATCGCGATATCAACGTTCTCTGATGTTAGAGAAAAAGTGCCTGTTAAACTCGATATTCTCACGTCTATATGTGGCGCATGCTCTTGAAAGCGGTTAACTCGTGGTATCCACCAGTGCAGCGCTAATGAGTTGACCATGTTGAGTGTCAGTCGGTTATGGCGCTCATCTCTCATAAGCACTTCAGTTGCTTCAACGATTTGCTCCAAAGCAGGCGCAATTCTCCGATAGTATTTTTGACCAGCATTATTGAGTACGACGTGACGCCCAACGCGATTGAATAGCGGCTGGTTTAGCTGGTTCTCTAATGCTTTTATTGATTGACTGATGGCTGAATGACTAACATTAAGGTGCTTTGCTGCATCTGTCATGCTGCCTGTTTCTGCTACGGCAATAAATGAGTAGAGTGACTTGAGCGGAGGTAGTTTTCGCATTGGTAAGTTTCTCTTACAGGTTTGGTTAATATTACTCGTTATTTTTCCTTTCGTCATTGTTCTATGATGGCTGTACTAGAGGAGAGTTGTATGAACCCACGAATTTTGGCCCCATTATTTATGTTGTCCTCCACATTTAGCTTGTCATTGACAGGGCTACTGTCTAAGTTTCTTGCACATGAGATACCGCTACAAAGTCTCAGTTTTCTCCGATTTTTAGTCCCCGCGCTTATATTGTTGGGAGTAATGAGCTTGACTCATTTCCGTTTTCCTCCCAAAGGTATGAAACGGGCTCTGTGGGTTCGCTCAGTATGCATTGCAGGCTGTCAGCTCTGTTTTATTTACTCACTTCAGCACCTTTCTTTGGTGGAAAGTGTCGTATTGTTTAGCACTGGTCCACTGTTTATTCCTTTGTTAGAAAAATTAATATTTGGTGTAGTGATGAAAGCAGGCACGGTTGTGAGCTTGGCCATTACATTTATCGGGGTGTTACTGCTGGCTGGCGATGTTTCGGGCATCCATTTACGAATGGAGTTATTGGTCGGTTTACTTGCGGGAGCGCTGAATGCGGGATCGCAGTTAAGCTTATATCGAGCGACGAAAAGTAATATGCGATCTATTGATATCAATGCTTGGACGTTTGTGTGTGCAGCAATCTTATTACTGCCTTTGTTATTTCTTCCTACCTCGGACGCGAATGTACTTCAACAAACCTGGGGCAGCTTGCAGCAGTTAGCCGTGGTTACTGCCTTGAGCGGAGTTTCTATATTAGTCATCAACACTCAAATTTTTCGAGCCAAAGCCTACCGTCTGGCACACTCTGGCTCGCAGCTCGCTCCGTTGATTTTTACCAATTTGCTTTTTACCGCATTATGGCAACAGTTGTTTTTTAATGTGCAGTACTTGCCAACACAAATGGTAGGGTTGGGCTTGATTGTGATGGCAACTTTTACTGGAATTCTTATCCCGAAGCTATTTAAATCCTCAGTATCGTCAAACCAGCTTAAATCAGCTTAACCCGCTTATTGTTACTGTCTGATGAGCCCATAAGGCAGGCTAGAAAATACCTTAGGATTATTTTTCACTGTGGGCGCTTGGTTGGTTTTCTGCCAGTCAAGTAACATAATGGCAAGTACATTGCGGTGCTCTCCGTCGGCAAGGTCAAACACACCTGAGGTAGAGGGGATCATCCCTTTCTTTTTATCAATCGCTTGTTGAATTGCGAGACGAGTTTTTTCTACAACAGGATCTTTTTCTAAACCTGCGAGTAGAAAAGTGATCCCAACTTCAGCAACCACATCTTCCTTCGCTCTTAGCAAAATGGTATCGATATTATTGCGAAAGTAGTCGAAGATCCATTGATGCTGCTGCTCTTTAATGGGATTTTGATAGTATTCTGAATCGGCAAAAATAATGTGTGTCATGCCATACAGCTTATTGCCATATTGTTGCGCAGAGAGTGCTTTATCAGCAGAATCTGGGTATGTTTTCCTAAAGCTATCAATGAATGGTTGTACGACATCTTGTTCACCTAACTGGCGTAACCAATAGACTTGGTTAGCAAGTTGTGCGGCCCACGCTTTAATCATTTCTTCATCAGTGGCGTACTTAGTAAAATCATAACGGCGGATCACTTGGCGCAAAAGCTGATCTTCTTTATGTTTCAAACCATATTCGTTGGCACGGGCCATAGAGCCTAATAGGTCGACGCCTAAGTAGAGGTATTCTGGCATATGTTTAGTGGCGATATAGCGTAATTGGCTGCGTTCATCTTCGTCATCGAGGTATCCAGCCAAACGTTGCTCAGAGTAGAGAAAAACCTGTTCAGCAGTTGAAACTTCTGCGGAAAATTGATTAAGTCGGCTTGCTACGCGAGCAAGATCACTCCACACCGCTGCTGAATATTTAGGGTCTAGAGTTTGGCGATACATCCGTAACCCATAGTGCCCCTCTTTGAATGCCGGCAATGTGAAAAGTTGCTCTTCATAAGTTTGACGAATAAGCTCCGCAGATTCAGAAAAAGTGTTATTCGTTGTTGGCGCCGGCTCTGCATAGCCAGAGGCAGGCAGCCACAATGCAATAGCTAATCCCAAAAATAGGCCACTCTTTTTTAATAACATGATGAAAACACACCTCTAAGCTAATATTCATAATAATATTAGCATTCCATAGATTTATTATTGTTGGTGATGTGTCAGGTATGCGTAAAATGACCGCTTTGAGCCGTCGTTAGGATAATGCGTTTAGCTGATTGTGCTTTTTACGCTATGCAAATTGATGAATTAAAATATTACTATGTTAGCAAAAAGCTACGAGTTCATTTGGTTATATCAACAAATTTGTAATTAATTTGGGTATTCCCTCATTAATTACGTTAATCTTAAGTAAGAAGCACTATTCTAAATAGAGCAAGTAAAACCATACACATGTAGTGATCGCTACAGGCTAGTGAGGGAGAGTTGCATGAGACATATCTCAGGCAAACAGTGGTCTGTCAATTTGCTTCTCGTTGCCTTCATCATTTTTTGTGGAGGGTTGATCGAAATTATCAACTTCAATCAACGAAGTTTTATCCGAGATAATCTTCAAACCAGAGCAAAGGAAGAGCTTTCGATTATTCGAGCTCAGTTAGAAGCTGCCATTTTGTCTGACATCTATGTAGCAAATGGGTTAACCAGCTTAATTGCGATTAACGCCCATTCTCAGTTCGAAGATTGGGAAAAAATTGCGGCTAATATTTTACATGAAGGTAGACATTTGCGCGTGATTGGGCTTGCGCCTGATGATGTGATTCGTTACACCTATCCATTGAGCGGAAATCACAAAACAATAGGCTTAGATTACCGTACCGTTCCCAAACAATGGGCCACAATCTTAAAAGCAAGGGAGATCCAAGAGATCTTCATTGCAGGCCCTGTGAACCTGGTTCAAGGTGGGCGAGGCCTTGTTGCTCGGATTCCTATATTTACTGACCCTCCTGATAACCAACAATATTGGGGAGTATGCAGTGTCGTGATCGATTTAGATTCGCTATTACTTTCCACTGGCGTTGAACGTTTTACTCACCGCTTTAATTTGGCGATACGTGGGGTAGACAGTACTGGTTCGGAAGGCGAGGTATTTTTTGGTGAACAAGAGGTGTTCACGAAAGCTTTTGCAAAACAAAGTGTTCATTTTCCCTATGGCGGCTGGGAAATTGCTGTTGCGCAGAAAAGCGATGTTTTAGGTCAAGTGTCTTGGTATCAGGTTCACATTGTACGGTTGCTAGGCTATCCGATCTTAATCTTGTTGGTTGCGGCGTTTATTACGATATATCGCTTGTACTCTATTGCTAATGAAAGAGCACTTCATGACGAATTAACTCAGCTTCCTAACCGTCGGTACTTCATGTATACGCTTGATCGATATTTTGAGCAGGCTATCAAAATGGACCAATCGGCTGGTTTTGTGATCCTCAACATTGATATTGATAAGTTCAAATCGATCAATGACACCTATGGGCATGCGGCGGGTGACAAGGTGTTGATTGCTTGTGCCGAGCGAGTGAAAAGCGTATTGCGTTCTTCGGATTTAGTTGCACGCATTGGCGGTGACGAGTTTCTGGTTTTGCTGTCTCGAGTATCGGACAACGATGATATTGAGCGGATCAGTCTCAAAATAAAAAGTGCGTTGTGTAATGCGCCAGTCATTTATGAGCAGCACTTAATTAACCTACATGTCAGTGTAGGCGCAGCCGCATTTAGCCCAGAATTTGATAATGTGGATGCGATGTTGAAACTGGCTGATGAGCGGATGTATCAAGAAAAGAGGCAGCAGTACTACTAAATTATTTATTCAGATTTGCATTTTGAAATTTAATTGCAAAATGCAAATTTATTATGCGACACGTTGTAATGAAACCGCTCATAAAGTAGACAGATAAGGTGTTTTTGGCAGTTTTAAAGTTGGCATGTATCCTGCTATATAGTAAGTGACCCTTCTAAGCCGAGGGTCACCTAGCCAACTGACGTTGTTAGTGAACCTTATTTTTGTTCACACTTATTAATAGCCAATCATACTTTTTGTGATTGGCTTTTTTTATTTTTATGCTCTGCAACTAGCCAGCACATTTCTCATAGCAGCTTGGTTTTCTTGGACAGACAGCACCGCGTGAGCAGATTAAGCGCGCATTATTTTCAATTCCGCGTTCAATCCAATTAATATTAAGAATTTTAGCAATAGTCGTGAGATCTTTTTTGATGTGTCTTGGAATAAGAGAGCTCCCGCCGTTGCTGACGCATAACGCTTTAAGCTCCTCAGCAATTGAGTGAGCATCCCCACCTTGTGCATTGATGGCTGGATTCAAATCTATTCCAGCGCATAGCACTCGATTATTGCCTGCTGGATCGATCATATTGACGGATTCACAGCAATATATTCTCGGCTCATCACCTACATTCAAAATCGAAATTTGCGCAGAGCTGCCACTTTTCGGCTCTGAAAGACGTCTAAACACGGCCCAATGCTGGCAAGGGTCATTCACTTTACGCATATTTCCCCACGGTAGAGGGATCCCATTGCCACGATAAACCGCTTTTAATTTGCCTTCACCATAAGCATCGAAATAGTGCCAATGCGGATAGGGTGACACGACCGTCATGCGTCTCATCGCAACAGAAGGAGAAACCCCTGCTTTCAAATGTACATCGATTTCGTAGCCGCTGCGATCAAGAAGTTGTCGATAAGGCACTTTGGGGCACAGTAGTGCGCCAGCAAAAAAACTCGATTCAAAATCTCGCCATGCCTGAAGGATATCTTGGGAATTTAATTCGCAGGTGGCGGTGGCATCAGGCGTTTCTTCCCAACTGTTTGTGTGGCCAACCGTTAAGACACTTTTTAGTCCCTCTTTGCTGTGCAGAATATTGTGGCCAATATACACCGCGAGGTCGTACTTTAGGCGAGTTGGGTACTCACGTAGAATTTCATTGAGGTAGATCGTGCATGGTGGTTCAAAAAAAGAGGTAATAAGTTGTTTGGCGCTAACACCAAGCTCATCAACAACATCTTGCGGGGTTCTCGTGACCCAGCGGATAACCAAACCAAGGCTTTTGGCGATGTCGATAAGATCTTCAACAGCTAAGTTTAAGCGTTTTAAACCCACTTCTTCTGCCGCTCGCTCAAGATCTGGGAAGTGGTTTTGTAAACTCTCTTGGTGAGCACGGATCAATAGATGAGCAAACTGTTTGCCAGTGATCCCGGTTTGGGAAAGCATCTCTGGGATCGCGATTTGTAAAATATCATTTGAGAATAAAAAGCTAGGTTCAAGAGCCATACCGCTGATCCCACCTCTGTTACCCTTGTCAGGAGTAATATCCGTTTGACCTGGTTCATCATCTAAAAACCAAGCGGGATCTTTTTGGAAAACTTGGGCAATGACCTCCAACATATCAACACTAGGCACCCGTTTTCCACGCTCAATCATCGAAAGGTATGAAACGGAGGGGGCGTATTCTGGGTTGATACGAATACAGCGTGCCGATAAATCTTCCATCGTTAGGTGATTACGCTTTCTTAAGTTTCTGACTTTTGTCCCTAAGAAATGTGACTGACGAACTAAGCTTTTTGATAAGGCCATTTTGTAAAATTCACACTGTAAAATTTTTGTTGTGAAATTGTAGTAAAAAATTGGTTAATCTACCAAGTAAGCAAGGTCACAAATTTGCACAAAGGTTAAACGCAAGTTTGGAATAATTGCTCTAGAACACAAAATGTTGAGTTACCTATAAGGAAAAGACGATGAATATGCTGACATTCGATAAAACAGAAATCCAAAAACTAGATAAACCCTTTATCGCTGAAGCCGTCTTCGCCGTCGAGACTATCAGTGCTAATCAACAAAATGAAAAGCAGAGTAGAGCGAAGCAACTACTCGATAGATTGTTCCCTTTGGCGACGGGCTCTCATCAAGATGTGACCAGTTATGTGATCGATTACCGCCATGTGTTGGCTTATTTCAAGGATGGGCGTCATAGTGGTTTGAAGCATCCAAAACATTTTGTTGCCTTCAATGGTGAAAAGGAGTCACCATGTTCGATCTTGTTCCGTGATGGAAGTGGTAGCCATGTTGAAGTGATGTTAGGCTGCACTAAAGGGACTGGACGCGTTGAACTGATAGAGATTAATGATATTCAGTTAGAAACGTGTACCACATTTACCCAATCGGTGGAAGAAATGCCCAGCGCCGCAATGCGCCACTGGGTAAGCCTAGTCAAAGGTGATGAAAAGGGTAAGCCTCAAGCTTGTAGTGAAGATAAGGAGTACACCGCAAAAGATGGTGAAGACTATTACTTAAACTACAGTTTTAACCTTGCTTAGGTTATAGATGCGTATTGGGATTAAATGGGGCGTGGCGCCCCTTTTACTTTTCTATCCATAAATTGAGGTTTATGGAACTTGTGATTGCTTTTCAGCTACCCATAAGAGGTTGAAGCGATTAAAGCGGCATAACACGGTTGCGGCCTAATTGTTTTGCTTCATAGAGCAGTTTATCGGTTCTTTCTATCAAAGACTCGGACGTATCACCTAGTTGTAATTCTGTCACACCAAAAGAGGCGGTAATATTACCAACTTGGTTTCCTGAACGGCGATCCTTCACGCTCATTTTTTCTATCGAACGGCGCAGTGATTCTGCAAACTGTCTGGCAATGCGCAGTGTTTTATTTGGAACAATTAAAACGAACTCTTCACCGCCAAATCGGTAGGCGGTAATACCATCTCGACAGCTACTCTGAAGCTTTTTAGCGATGCCTTTGATGACGGTGTCACCAAATAGGTGGCCATAATTGTCATTAAAAGATTTGAAGTGATCGATATCTAATAAGATCAGGCTTATTGGTTGCTGCGCGCTTATTAGGGTAAAGAGATCATCATTGAACGAACGGCGGTTATATAAACCGGACAATCCATCGAATAAAGCCTCTTTTTGCACCTCGGCAAGCTGCTCTTTCAGTCGATGAATTTCTTTACTGGCACTATTAAGTTGACCATTTAGAAACTGAGTTGAATGGCGAATATCTCGCGATTCAGTGACCAATTGGCGAACCACTTTCATCACCTCTTCGATCGATAAATCATCGTTTTCGACTCGTTCTAATTCACTAAAACTTTTATCAATCACTCTGGCAAATTCGCTGGTATCGGTTAGGGTATCTGACATTGAACTTGCGACTTCATTGACTAACACTTCAATGTTGTTGCGTAGCGTGCTTAAACTGGTTTCAGAGCGCGATGCGACATAGCTGTTATAGAGTTGAGAGCTTGCCGCGGGAGGACAAAGGCCAAAGTTTTCCAATACAGAATCGAGTTCTCGATTGAGTTGAGGTATGGCGTTGTCAACATAGGTATACCAAAGTGCATAGTTAGCAGGTGTCGCCGCCACATGATTTTTCATCATCAACGGTACTGCTTTTTTTAAATTGGCTGTAGATCTCTTAAAGTCGTCGCTGGTCATTATCGTAAAATTAATAGACAGTCACAGATATTCATACCGCTAAGATTAGCGGATATCCCAAAGTTATGCGCTAAAAAAATGCAACTAAAGTTTGAAGTTGAATTTTTATTTACGGTGAACAATCGATTCTTGATGTAGATCAAACACAACAGACAGACATAGTAGGGGGTTTTTTATATATTGAATCGCTGAATGATTAAAATAAGTTGGTTACTGAATCAAGGAGTAATAGATGGAGATGTATGATATTGAATCATTTTTGGATATTTTACCTCAGGTAGAAAGTAGCTATCCGTTTGGTCCTGACGCGTTGGTTTTCAAAATTCGCGGTAAAATGTTTGCCTATACTTCTCAGTCGAGAGAAGAGCCGTTTGTGACATTGAAGTGCACTCCCGAAGATGGTGAAGTTCTGACCAGTGCCTTTTCCGCTATTCGTCCTGGTTATCATATGAATAAAAGACACTGGATCTCCGTTAAGTTAAACGGAGATGTTGACCAGATGATGTTAGAGGAATTATGTGAACGCTCTTATCAGCTTGTAGTGAGTAAACTGAAAAAATCAGATAGAGAAGCGCTTCAGGCTCTGTTTGTGCAAGCAAAACTTGATTAAGCGCTATCCTTACGTTGTTCCAGTTTTTTTGCGCCACGCAGCATCGCTTCTATCAATTCTGTCGCGTTAAATTTTTCCAAAGCTTCGTGGGCTCCGACTTGGTGAGCTCTATCCAAACAGATCTCACTGGAAAGCGAGGTGTGAAGAATACAATAAGCATGGTTCAGCATTGGATCATTTTGAACCTCAAAGGCCAGTTCATATCCATCGAGGCCCGGCATTTCAATATCACTGACCAGCAAATCGATCGCACGTTGATGTTGAGCGTCTTGACGCATCAGCTCAATGGCATCAAGCCCATTTTTACAGATTTGGTAAGGGATGTTGATACTGTCTAAGGCATCTGACAATTGTTTACGTGCAATAGATGAATCATCCACCAGTAAAATACGCAATGCTTTTAATCGCTCACGTTCAATATCAGTCAGCATCGGGATCTTAGTTGATTCATACTGTGGATAAATTTTTGAAAGTAATAATTCGACGTCAAGTAACTGCACAATCTGTTTTTGATAGCGGGTTATACCAGTGACAAAAACGTCTTTTCCCGCCACTGCAGGTGAAGACTCGATTGTTCGCCAGTCACACTCGATGATTTTTTCAATGCTACGTACCATAAACGCAACTACGGTTCGCAAGCAGTCCGTCACGATTAAGTAGCATTGTTTATATTCGCTAGGTTGAATTGCTCTAAAGCCAATGGCGGCAGCCATATCAATGACAGGTACCGTCAAGTTACGGATAGTCACCGTTCCGATCACATGGTGATGAGAATATGGGATTTGTGTCATTGGCATGTAAGGGACAATCTCTCGTACTTTCAGAGTCCCGATAGCAAAAAGCTGTTTCTGAGTGTTCAATGTGAACATCAACATGCCTTGGGATTGGTTTGCCTTACTGGGGGTTTTAGCCATAACACCTTACTCAACGTTGTTTCTTATGCTTAATACTAAACGATCTCTTACTGACGGCAATGCGTTAAATGCAAATAAACAGTATAACCGTATGTTTATTGATCTTTTGCACTCTTACATTGGGGTTGGACTCTTGAAAAGCATCCGTTACACTATTTGCAGTAGCAAATTTATTGAGAAAAATGATGGCAAGAACGGCAGCGGCTCTTCACATTTTAGTGAAGCATAAAGAACAAGCTGAAGATATTATCGCTCAGTTAAAAAAAGGAGCGAAATTTCAAACATTAGCCAGAAAATATTCTACCTGCCCTTCGGGTAAAAAAGGGGGCGATCTGGGTGAGTTTCGTCAGGGGCAGATGGTACCTCAATTTGATAAAATCTGTTTCACTGGAGAGGTACTGACACCCCATTTGGTGAAAACCAAGTTTGGTTGGCATGTTGTAAAAGTTCTATATCGGACCTAGCTTCAATAGGGTGATTTTCTCATCGATGTTGATTTTTAAAGTAATAGCCAATGAGCAGTGAGTGCCACGCTTTTTCTCAAAACCAGAAGTGTGTGGTGCTTTTCATTCGTTAGGAATGACACTTGATTCTTTATCTTTTTATTCCATTACCTTTTATAGAATGGCCTACTACACCCAAACCACGTCAAGTAGTAAGGTATATAAATAAAACAGCCATTTGTTCTCATAAATAAG
>NZ_CAWNTB010000154.1:0-27586 GCF_963877065.1 Vibrio sp. V01_P9A10T6 | reverse complement strand
CGATTGACAGTGCATTTACGCTAAAACCTAGACTGGATGAATATTTGCAGCAAGGGATGAAGGATTCGGTTCCTTACGACATGTGCGTCAATATGCTCAAGCACGTTTTGCAAGTGGGGTAATCGATGGATAACGCACTCGAGTTTTTGCTTGACCAAGCCAAAGACAAAGAAGAAAAAGCCGTGATGGCGTTATCTAAATCGCGTGATGAGCTAGAGAGTTATTACAAGCAGTTAGCGCAGATTGAACAATACCGTCTTGATTATTGTCAGCAGCTTATGGAGCGCGGCATGTCAGGTTTGACGGCGAGCCAATATGGACACTTAAACCGATTTCTTACCCAGTTAGATGAAACCCTTGTCAAACAAAGAGATGCAGAACAACACTTCAAAAATCAGGTAGATAACTGCCAAGAGCATTGGATGGAAGTGAGAAAACAGCGACGCTCTTACGAATGGCTCATTGAAAAAAAACAGATAGAAGCGCAACGTCTGCAAGATAAACGAGAGCAGAAGCAGATGGATGAGTTTTCTACACTGCTCTTTAGCCGGCAACGTTCTAATCAACACAAGTTTTAAGCAACATAAGTTTTAATCAAAATAAGTTTTAAGTCACTGACGCCTCAAGTCGTCAACGTGTCCAATAAGATGGGTGTCATACTTTCTTATCGATATTGAAGGCTTGGCTCATTTCTTGCTTCTGACTAATCACGGAGTTCATTAGGTTAATCCACTGCGCCATCGTCAAAAAATGATGAAACATGGCTTACTGGCCAATAATGAATCCGCGTCATCCTCTGTTTTTAGTGCGAGCATCATGGATATGAATGTAAATATTACAACACCATCCGACACATCTAAAATGGCCAGCGTGAGTAAAGCAGGCTCTGATGCGGTGAGTGAAGGTTCTGAATCTCAAGGTTTTTTTGAAAAACTGACCGCCCTCATTATGGGTCGTAGCACTGAATCTTCGGCAGAAACTGACTTTAAGGCGCTTGATGAGGGAGCTGTGCTCACCGATGACGTGGCAGCCCAAAGTAGCGATGCCTTGTTAGATAAAGAACTTGGTGAGGCATTGAGTGAAGAGGCCGATGTTGATACCGTGCAAACAAAATCACCCCCTTCAGCAGAGGTTGATGACTCCGCTCTTCAGCTGAAAACTGCACAGGTTATGAGCGATGGCGATGAAATCCTTGGCCGTTTAAATAGCGCCAATCAAGCACTTGCTGACCAAAACGGCAAAACCTTGCCACAAAACACTCATCCGGTAGACGTGCAAATCGACGACAACGCAGGTGACTCCTCGGATCAAGTGGAGCAAAAAGCGCTAGCGGCTGCGCAAATATCAGCACAGGATGCATTCGCTAAACCCACTACTGAATCAGTAGCACCGGCGTCAGTGAATGAGCAAGCTCCATTATCTGATCAGCACATCACGGAACAAGATGCAGAGCGTGTGCTGCCTATTCAGCAGGGCAAAGAGCGTTTGATGGCTGCGGAAGGTTCACCTACGGCATCAAGCTTAAACGCAGAGACCGAAGAGAATAGTGAACTCATCCTGCCGGAATCAGTCCGAAAATTCATTCAGCCGCCTCAAGATACAAAGTCAGTGCAAGCAAGCGCTTTGTCGCAAGCGATAGAAGATGAGGCCACTTTACTTGCCACAACTGAAGTTGGCGATGCAACAGTCAACGCGGTGGCAAAAAGTGACAACGCCATGCCCATAGAGTCATCACCTTTGGTTGAAGCGCAAGCACTTGATTCACAATTGACGACAAATTTAGCAGAGGGCAAGCTACCTATTTCCCCATCCCCATCGGCGAATACACCTCAAACCGATTCGGAAAATGATCAGCAAGGACTGCCCACAGAGGAGTTATTGACTGCCGCTGCCATTCCTTGGGCGAACACAGTTGTTGCCGAAGGGCAAGCATTACCTCTAGATGTGGCACAAAGTGAAACGGTCCTCAAGGGTAAAAATACGCCAGTTTCATTAGCCCATTCTGTTCAGCAAGCCTTAGCTCAGCAACAATCTCAAACCATGCAGGCTGCCGTGGCGGCAGACAAAGCCGCACTAGCATCGTCACCTCTTGTGACAGCAAGCAATGAGTTATCCAATGTACAAATACAACAGTTAGCGAATGCGGCCGCGATACCAGCTGCAACCCATGCAGAATTGCCACTCAACCCCGCGCTATTCAAAGCCGGATTAGGCGCGAAAGCGTTATCGGGTGTGAATGATGCAGGGTCGGCTCAAGAGCAAAAAGAGGGCACATTAGCGCAGCAGCTTTCGAGTGCTTTGGGGCAACATGGTTTGAACGCGACGCAGAGCCGTGCTGACAACTTGCAAGCCGCGCAACAGCCTCCTTTGTTGCTTAACCGAGAAATGGCCAGTGAGCAAATGGCGGAACGGCTGCAAATGATGATGTCGAAAAACCTTAAACATGTCGATATTCGCTTAGATCCACCGGAATTGGGGCGTTTACAAATTCGTATGAATATGAATGGTGATCATACGACGGTTCATTTTACGGTCGCTAACCATCAAGCACGTGATGTGATTGAACAATCTATGCCAAGGCTACGAGAAATGTTGGCACAACAAGGTGTGCAGTTGGGTGAGACCTCTGTCCAACAACAGAGCGCTGGTCAGCAACAAGCGCGCTACACTGCCGACGGGGATGCCCAAGCTGGTCAATTGGCGCGCAACGGAAGCTATTTAGACGAAGAAAACCTTGATACAGACGTCAAACTTGATTTGAATGTCGCATCAAAGCGTGATGGAATCAGTTATTACGCTTAAACTAATATTAAAAATAACGACATAGAGAACATTATGGCCGATGAAGAGTTAGGCGCGGAAGCCCCCAAAGGGAAGAAAAAACTGCTGATTATCATTATTGCTGCCGTAGTGTTACTGCTTGGTGGTGGTGGTGCAGCTTTCTTTTTGATGAGCGGAGATGAGGGTGAAGCCACGAGTGAGCAAGCCCCCGCAGCGCAGCAAGCTTTGCCAACGGATCCTGTGGCTTACGTTAATATTGCACAGCCGTTTGTGTTTAACGTCACGGGTGATAAGAAAGATCGTTTGGTGCAAATCAAAGTGCAGTTGATGGTGCGAGGTTCAGAAAATGAAAGCCTTGCACGTTACCATTCACCTTTAGTGGAAAGCTCTTTACTGGCCACTTTTGCGTCTGCCACTGTGGAACAGCTTCGTAGCCCTACCGGGCGAATTGAGCTGAGAGATAAGGCGACCGATGACATTAAAGCGGCACTCACTAAAGCGGTTGGGCAACCTGTGATCGAAAAAGTGTTGTTTACTGATTTTGTAATGCAGTAGGTGAGAAGTGACTGATTTATTAAGCCAAGACGAAATTGATGCCCTGCTTCATGGTGTAGACAGTGTTGATGAAGCGGAAGACGATGACGATGTTGCCGATAAATCGGCGATTAACTTTGACTTCTCTTCACAAGACCGTATTGTCCGTGGGCGCATGCCTACGCTGGAGCTTATCAACGAACGTTTTGCTCGTCACATGCGTATTAGTTTGTTCAACATGCTGCGTAAAACGGCTGAAGTGTCGATCAACGGCGTACAGATGATGAAGTTTGGTGAATACCAAAATACGCTTTATGTTCCGACTAGTTTGAACATGGTGCGTTTTCGTCCGTTAAAAGGGACCGCGTTGGTCACGATGGAAGCGCGCTTGGTGTTCATTTTGGTAGAGAATTTTTTTGGTGGCGATGGCCGTTTCCACGCTCGAATTGAAGGGCGCGAATTTACGCCAACAGAACGACGTGTCATTCAATTACTGTTAAAAATTGTTTTCGGTGACTACAAAGAAGCTTGGTCACCAGTGATGGGCGTTGAGTTTGAATATTTGGATTCAGAAGTGAACCCAAGTATGGCTAACATCGTCAGCCCAACGGAAGTGATCGTAGTGAGCTCGTTTCATATCGAAGTCGATGGCGGCGGCGGCGATTTCCACGTGGTCATGCCTTATTCGATGGTTGAACCCATTCGTGAGTTACTCGATGCGGGTGTTCAGTCGGATAAAATGGAAACCGATGTACGTTGGAGTTCTGCACTGCGCGAAGAGATCATGGATGTACCCGTCAATTTCCGAGTCAATTTATTAGAACAAGACATTTCATTGCGTGACTTAATGGATCTACAAGTAGGCGATATCATCCCAATTAAAATGCCCAAAAACGCAACGATGTTTGTTGAAGAGCTGCCTACTTACCGAGTGAAAATGGGCCGCTCTGGTGAAAAACTGGCGGTTCAAGTCTCTGAAAAAATTAAACGCCCTGATGTAGTAAAAACGGATCTCGCCTTTTTAGGTAAAGACATCATGTCTGAATTTGAAGATGATGACGAAGAAGATAACGAAGAATAATAGAGTAGGTAACGAAGATGGAACCAAGTGACGACCAAAGATTGGCAGACGAATGGGCAGCCGCATTAGGGGAAGACCCATCCGCGCCTAGTATTGATGTAGATGAAATTCTGGCCGCGCCTCTTGATGAATTGAAAGACACTTCACCACCGATCACCGAAGATGAGCGCCGCAAACTTGATACGATCATGGACATTCCGGTGACCATTTCGATGGAAGTTGGGCGTTCGAAGATCAGCATTCGTAACTTACTGCAATTGAACCAAGGCTCGGTGGTTGAGCTTGATCGCATCGCGGGTGAGTCATTGGATGTGATGGTGAACGGCACCTTGATTGCTCATGGAGAAGTGGTAGTGGTTAACGATAAATTCGGTATTCGTTTAACCGATGTAATCAGCCAGACTGAGCGTATTAAAAAGCTGCGTTAGCATAACGTCAGCTTACGAAAAAGAAGTATTTGGATGAAAAAACTGATCGGTTTATTGCTCTGTTCAAGCCAAGCGATGGCAGCGCCGAATGATCACTTAGATTTAGCGACCACTTTCGGGTCGCTTTTGTTCGTTATTGCGCTAATTCTCTTTTTGGCTTGGGTGTTAAAACGAATGCGAGTGCCCACGTTCGGTAATCAAAAAGGGCTGAGTATTGTACGTCAACTGCCAGTGGGTACTAAAGAGCGTATCGTTATTGTGCAAGCGGGAGAAGAACAATTTCTCGTCGGAGTCACGTCACAATCCGTCCAATTGATCGCAAAATTAGATACCCCACTCAAACAGGAGGAGGCTGAGGTCAGTCCGTTTGCCGGTCAACTGACTCAGCTGCTAAAGAAAAATGACAAGAAATAGTCGCACGGCCTCATTGGGTTACCTTGCTCATCTATGGCATCTTTCTATGTTGCTGGTGGCATTATTGTTTACCCCGTTTGCGTTTTCAGAGCAAGAGTTAGCCACACCAATTCCTTCCAGCGCCGTAGGCGCAGAAACGGTGACAGTAACGGCGATGAATAAAGACAGTGGCGCCTCTAAAACGATAGCCGCTGGTAGCGTCAGTGGTGGTGGCGGTATTCCAGCATTTACCATGACGACCAATTCAGATGGCAGTCAAGATTACTCGATCAATCTACAAATTTTAGCCTTGATGACCATGTTGGGTTTTTTGCCTGCCATGGTCATTTTGATGACTTCCTTTACACGTATCGTGATTGTGATGTCGATCTTGCGCCAGGCAATGGGCCTGCAACAAACGCCGTCAAACCAAGTAATTATCGGCATCGCTATTTTTCTCACTTTTTTCATTATGTCACCAGTCATCAACGCCATTAATGAGCAAGCTGTGCAGCCATATCTCAATGAGCAGATGACGGCGCGTCAAGCGTTTGATACGGCTCAAGAGCCACTAAAAGCCTTCATGCTGAAACAGACGCGAGTCAAAGATTTAGAAACCTTTGTTGAGATATCGGGCTCTGACGCAACCAATCCTGAAGAGGTCTCGATGGCGGTGCTGATCCCTGCGTTCATCACCTCGGAGCTAAAAACGGCGTTTCAAATCGGCTTTATGCTATTTTTACCCTTTTTAATCATTGATTTAGTGGTGGCGTCTGTTTTGATGGCTATGGGTATGATGATGCTTTCGCCGATGATCGTCTCGCTGCCATTTAAACTCATGCTGTTTGTACTAGTGGATGGATGGAACTTGATCCTCTCAACGCTAGCCGGCAGTTTTGCTTTATAGCGGGGGCGCGAATGACTCCTGAAGTCTTTGTTGAGCTGTTTCGAGACGCACTGTGGATGGTGCTTATCATGGTGTGCGCCATCATCATCCCGAGTTTGTTGATTGGCTTAGTGGTCGCCATTTTCCAAGCCGCGACCTCAATTAACGAACAGACGTTGAGCTTTTTACCGCGTCTCATTGTGACGTTACTGGCACTGATGTTCTTTGCCCATTGGATGACGCAGATGTTGATGGAGTATTTCTTCTCTATCGTTGAACGGCTACCACAGGTACTGTACTAGGAGCTTGAATGGAGTACCCAACAAGCCTCGTTTTAGAGTGGATTGCTAGCTATTTTTGGCCCTACACTCGTATTTCCGCCATGCTGATGGTGATGTCAGTCACTGGGGCCCGCTTTGTTCCGACCCGAGTGCGACTCTACTTAGGTTTGGTGATTACCTTCGCCGTGATGCCCGCGATTCCTGCAGTTTCAGAGACCGTTGAACTACTTTCATTTAAAGGTTTTTTGACCACCTTTGAGCAGATTATTATTGGCGTTGCAATGGGCATGATCACCCAGTTTATAATCCAAACCTTTGTTATGCTTGGCCAAATATTGGGTATGCAAGCCAGCTTAGGTTTTGCTTCAATGGTCGACCCCGTAAACGGGCAGAACACCCCTTTGCTTGGTCAATTGTTTATGTTTTTAGCGACCTTGTTCTTCTTAGCAACCGATGGTCATTTAAAGATGATCCAACTGGTGGTATTCAGTTTCAAAACCTTGCCTATTGGCGATGGGGCATTAACGACCGTGGATTTTCGTGAGCTCGCATTGTGGCTGGGAATTATGTTTAAAGTGGCGCTGAGTATGTCTCTTTCTGGCATCATTGCGCTATTAACCGTCAACTTATCATTTGGTGTGATGACTCGTGCAGCCCCTCAGCTCAACATTTTCTCGTTGGGTTTTGCGTTTGCGCTTTTGGTCGGCTTGCTACTCTGTTGGTATATTTTAGGCGGCCTGTATAGTCACTACGAACTATTCTGGTTAGAAGGCGAGCAACAAATTTGTCGCCTTATCCGTATGAACTGTTAGGAGGCGCGTTTGGCAGAGTCAGACGGTCAAGAACGTACCGAAGACGCCACGCCCAAGCGATTGGACGAGGCGCGAAAAAAAGGTCAAGTCGCTCGTTCAAAAGAGTTAGCGTCCGTTTCGGTACTGGTGGTGGGTGCGATTGCATTGATGTGGTTTGGCGAATCGTTAGCCCGAGCCTTGTACGCTTTGATGGGTCGAATCTTCAACTTAAGCCGAGAAGAAGTGTTTGATCTCGGAAAGTTGTTTGATATTGCGTCTGGTTCTCTTGCGACCCTGATATTGCCACTCTCGCTTATCTTAATCACGTTATTTATTGCTGCATTAATTGGCGCGGCTGGCATTGGTGGAATTAACTTTTCTGTCGAAGCTGCGATGCCAAAACCCTCCAAAATGAACCCGCTCAGTGGCTTAAAACGTATGTTCGGTTTGCAAAGTTGGGTTGAGTTATTTAAGTCCATTTTAAAAGTACTGCTTGTTTCTGGCGTTGCTTTTTATCTGATCAATGCATCGAAAGAAGATCTATTTCAACTGAGCATGGATGTCTATCCACAAAATATTTTCCATGCGCTCGATATCTTACTCAACTTCGTGTTGCTGATCAGTTGTTCTTTATTGGTCGTGGTCGCCATCGATATCCCATTCCAAATCTGGCAGCACGCTGACCAATTAAAAATGACCAAGCAAGAAGTAAAAGACGAATACAAAGATACGGAAGGAAAACCTGAGGTTAAAGGCCGAATTCGGATGTTGCAGCGTGAAGCGGCCCAGCGGCGGATGATGGCGGAAGTGCCACAAGCGGATGTAATCATCACCAACCCAGAACACTTCTCAGTTGCGCTGCGCTATAAACAAAATACGGATAAAGCACCGATTGTGGTGGCTAAAGGCGTCGATCACATGGCGATGAAAATTCGTGAAGTAGCACGTGCGCATGATATACACATCATCCCCGCACCGCCTTTGGCTCGAGCGCTTTATCACACAACCGATCTTGAGCAGGAGATCCCCGACGGGCTTTTCGTGGCGGTTGCGCAGGTACTGGCTTATGTCTTTCAGCTTAAGCAGTATCGTAAACGCGGTGGCCAAAGACCCAAACTCGATGAGAATAACATGCCGATTCCACCGGATTTACGACATTAATCCTCATCGTTATGCTGGAGCAAAAGCGTTGATGCTGAAGTTAGCGTCAGTTTAAATCACTTATCAGGAATAGAAAGCAGCACCAATACCGCGCCATGCCCGCCAAATTCAAGGGGGGCTTGATGAAATGCCATCACATCAGGATGTTGAGCGAGCCAGAGAGGAACTTTTTGTTTGAGAATGTGTTTACCGATCCCATGTTGGACACAAGCGCAGTGAATATTTTCTTTCACACAATAAGCAACCATCGCCCCGAGCTCTCGTTTCGCTTCTTGCTGTGTCATGCCGTGCATATCCAAAAACACATCCGGCACATAGACGCCACGTCTTAACCGTTTAACTTCATATTTCGACACATCATCACGAGCATAGCGCGTCGGGCCTTCATCGCTGAGTTTTGGTATAAACTCATCGGAAAAATAAAATTCGGTATCGCTGGCTTCCCGCGCAATACGGCGGATTTCTTTTTGTTTGGGGTTTCTGTTTGGCGGCTGGATTATGGTATCCTGTCGCAACTTTTTAACGCCCTTTACTGCATCCCGAAACAAGTCGAAAGCGTCATCGTGTTCGGTCTCTTTTTGGCTCATTGGGTTTGGTCATTTTCTAACAGATCGATATTGGCAGTATTGTAGCGCTTTTCGGAGGCAATTTTGGATAAGATTTTTGTAGAAGAGGCGGTTTCTGAACTTCACACGCTTCAAGATATGATTCGTTGGACGGTCAGCCGTTTTAATGCCGCCAACTTATTTTATGGTCATGGGACCGATAATGCGTGGGATGAAGCCGTTCAGCTAATCCTACCGACACTCTATCTTCCGATTGATGTTCCTCCGCATGTACTGAATTCTCGTTTAACAGGCAGCGAACGTCTGCGTATTGTTGAACGGGTGATTAAGCGCATTAATGAACGTACTCCTATCGCCTATTTAACCAATAAAGCCTGGTTCTGTGGCCTTGAGTTTTATGTGGATGAGCGAGTACTGGTGCCACGTTCACCGATTGGCGAATTGATTGAAGCGCAGTTCCAACCTTGGTTGATCGACGAGCCTGTACGCATTATGGATTTGTGTACTGGCAGCGGTTGCATCGCCATTGCGTGCGCCCACGCTTTCCCTGATGCTGAAGTGGATGCGATTGATATCTCAACCGACGCACTGCAAGTGGCAGAGCAAAATATTCAAGATCACGGTATGGAGCAACAAGTTTTCCCGATCCGTTCCGATCTATTCCGTGATTTGCCAAAAGAGAAATATGACCTAATCGTGTCGAATCCACCGTATGTGGATCAAGAAGATATGAATAGTTTGCCCAAAGAGTTCAAACACGAACCAGAACTCGGCTTAGCCGCTGGTACCGATGGTTTGAAATTGGTGCGTCGTATTTTGGCCAATGCGGCGGGGTACCTCACTGATAACGGTATTTTGATCTGTGAAGTGGGCAATTCGATGGTGCATATGATGAACCAATACGACCACATTCCGTTTACTTGGCTTGAGTTTGAAAATGGTGGGCATGGCGTATTCATGCTAACTCGCCAGCAGTTGGTTGATTGCGCTAGCGACTTTGCGCTTTATATCGACTAATGCCGTACGCATAAAAAAACGCCAGCCACAGTGCTGGCGTTTTTTTATCCATTAGAAAAATACACATTGCTTTATTTTGGGGCTTTACATCATTTCGTAATAAAGCCACTATGAATCCACGAACAATAGAATGAAGCGGTGATAGGGAGCATGTCGCTCTGTGTCATCAATATTGAGGAAGTAATGGCAGGAAACAGTATCGGACAACATTTTCGGGTGATGACATTCGGAGAAAGTCACGGTATCGCACTAGGATGTATCGTCGACGGATGCCCTCCGGGCTTAGAAATTACAGAAGCTGACTTACAGATAGACCTAGATCGTCGCCGTCCTGGCACATCTCGCTATACAACGCAGCGCCGTGAAGCGGATGAAGTCAAAATTCTTTCTGGTGTATTTGAGGGGAAAACCACAGGTACATCGATTGGTCTATTAATTGAAAATACCGACCAACGTTCAACCGATTATTCAGACATTAAAGACAAGTTTCGCCCCGGTCATGCCGATTATACCTACCATCAAAAATATGGCATTCGCGACTATCGTGGTGGTGGCCGTTCATCAGCACGTGAGACAGCGATGCGAGTGGCAGCGGGAGCCATTGCGAAGAAATATCTCAAACAAGAATTTGGGGTTGAAATTCGCGCTTACTTGTCACAAATGGGTGATGTTTGTATCGATAAAGTGGATTGGAATGAAATTGAGAATAACGCCTTTTTCTGTCCAGATGCAGACAAAGTGGCGGCATTCGACCAACTGATCCGTGATTTGAAAAAAGAAGGTGATTCGATCGGTGCAAAGATTCAAGTTGTCGCGACAAACCTGCCTGTTGGTTTAGGTGAGCCGGTATTTGATCGTCTAGATGCGGATATTGCGCACGCTTTGATGAGCATTAATGCGGTGAAAGGGGTTGAGATTGGTGACGGTTTTGATGTCGTGCAGCAAAAAGGCAGCCAGCATCGAGATCCTCTAACACCGAACGGCTTTCGCTCAAATCATGCCGGCGGTATTTTAGGCGGTATTTCGACTGGGCAAGATATTGTTGCCAGTATTGCGCTTAAACCCACGTCAAGTATTACAGTACCTGGCGATACCATTACTCGCACGGGTGAACCCACACAACTTATCACGAAAGGTCGCCATGATCCTTGCGTTGGTATTCGCGCTGTGCCCATTGCCGAAGCAATGCTGGCGATTGTGTTGATGGACCACTTACTTCGTCATCGCGGGCAGAATTTTGCGGTTCAAACCGAAACGCCTAAAATCTAATCCAGCATAACCGAATTAAAATGAAAAGCGCCCTTCTTGTTAGGGCGCTTTTGTTTTAAGCAATTTTCTGTTTGACCAATTTCCGCGGCTGAATGAATTTTTTATCGAAACAAGTCAGCTAACTAACTAAATATCTAACATCGGATTGTGGTTAATGAATCTGATTTTCAGCATCAAGCTGGAAAGAAGGCAAACGCCATTTAAAACGCACTGCCGCCATACGCAATAAATAACCCACAATAAGCGTTACTATCGTGCTGGTGACATCATTGATGCCGAATGCGAGTAAGGTTAAATAAAGCCCTGAAGCGACTAATGAAACCGAAGCGTAGAGTTCTTCATGCAGTACCAGTGGCGTTTGTCTGCAGATTAAATCGCGTAATAACCCACCAAACACCCCAGTGACCAACGCAGAAACCATACAAATGCCGGGATGCAAACCCATGCCCATTGCGACTTTTGTGCCTATGATACTGAACACAATTAGCCCCAATGCATCTAAACGAATGAACAACCCTTTGAGTTTGATTACCCATTTAGCTAAGCCAGTGGTGAGAACGCCTGCGATACAGGTAATGGCTAAAAACTCCGGATTCTTCACCCAACCTAGCGGATAATGGCCGAGTAAAATATCCCTCACCGTACCGCCTCCAATCGCAGTGGCACTCGCTACTAACATCACACCGAACCAATCCATTTTTCGACGGCCTGCACTCAATGCGCCAGTCATCGCTTCGGCAGTAATACCAATAATATATAAAACACTGAGCAACATAATGCGGTACTCCGACAGCACTTCCTTAGGTATATAAGAACCGAGAAAGCGGTTGAACTTAAAAATGGAGGCGCAAGTGTAGTAGTAAAGTCAGGCGATGGCGAATGAGATTTTATGCCAAGAAACCGTTTGACCGATTAATAAAACTAATGAAGTGGGGCGATTGAATGGCTTTACCTGACTACAGAAAAATAAGAGAATGCGTTGAGAAATTTTTGCCTGCATGACTGAGCGATGACACATCACTACCAAGACTTGATCTCCCTGTTCAATGACACTTTTTTTGAGCCATTCAATACGCGTTTAGAGCTCGGTGGTGATGAGCCGATTTACTTGCCTGCTGATGCGCAAATCAATCATCACCGCATCATTTTCGCACGGGGATTTTTTGCCTCGGCACTGCACGAAATCGCGCATTGGTGCGTCGCCGGCCCTGAACGGCGATTGATGGAAGATTTTGGCTATTGGTATCAACCAGACGGGCGAACCGCGCAAGTCCAAGCCGAATTTGAAAAAGTAGAGGTTCGCCCTCAAGCGTATGAGTGGATTTTATCGGTCAGTGCTGGCTTTCCTTTTACTGTGAGTTGTGACAACCTACACGGCGATTTTGAACCAGACCGCATCGCCTTTATGACTCAGGTACATCGTGAGGTAGTCGCTATCTTACAGGTTGGGCTTCCACCCCGAGTGAAGATGCTGTCAGATGCATTACGTGCTTTTTATGGTACGACAGAATTAAGGCTAGAGCACTTTATTATCAGGTAACTAGCTAAATAATAAGAGAAAATGAGAGTTGTATGATTATTGGATTTGAAGAAAAACTGCTGGAAATGATTGATGCACGTATTGCGACGGCATCGGACGATGAATTGTTTGCGGGTGGTTATTTGCGAGGTCATATTTCTTTGTCTGCAGCCGCGTGTGAAGATGAAGGAATTGACGATCTATCTCTGTTTAAAGCACGAATTGAGCAAAGCCTAGAGCAAGCGCGCACAGAGCTTACGCCTGCAGACCGCGTGATTGTGTTCGATTTATGGACCGAGCTTCACAACCAAGCTTAAGATGAGCACACTTAACTCATTCGAATTCTTTGAATGAGTCCGTAACATTTTTATGGTTGTTGTTAATTTGTGCGATCGCTATGCTTAAGCCATATTCGAACACACAAGGGCAACACCATGAAAGTCATCGCATTTGGAGCATCAAACAGCTCAACTTCAATCAATAAAGCATTGGCCACTTACACCGCTCACCTCATTGAAGGTGCAGACGTGGTGGTGCTTGATATTAACAACTATACCGTTCCTATGTTTAGCGAAGATCTTGAAAAAGAGCTTGGTCAAGCCGAAGGTGCTCAAGCTTTTCTGCGTGACCTTGCTCAAGCGGATGCGTTTGTTATCTCTTTTGCTGAGCATAATGGTCACTACCCAGCGGCGTACAAAAATTTATTTGACTGGGCAACACGCATTGACCGTGAACTATTCAAAGGTAAACCTGCTGTTTACCTAGCCAGCTCTCCTGGTCCTGGTGGCGCGCAATCGGTTTTGGCGGCGGCAAATAATTCTGCTCCTTATTTTGGTGGTAATGTAAAAGCGTCTGTCTCGGTACCGAGTTTTTATGACAATTTTGACTTGGCCACGGGTCAAGTGACTAACCCAGAAGTGGCGGCACAATTGAAAGACGCGATTGCGAAGCTCGTATAGTTTTCTTGTCTCGTTTTAAGTTCGTCTCACGTTAAGTTTCACGCCTTTTCGCGTGAAAAAGTGAGCATTAAAAAAGCCTTGCTGGATAAGTAAGGCTTTTTTCTATGATGGGTTTTATCGAGGAGTACGTTCGGTGATGGCTTTGCCTTTTTTGAGTTTTCTCACCCACATTCGACTTGGATGAAGCGTTTCGAGTACATCAACAGCAAGTGGTAGCGGATCGCCACTCATTTGTGAAGCCAGCAACTCAGCCATTAATGGCGCAGAACTTAGTCCTCGCGATCCTAGCCCGAGCATGCAGTACAAATGAGGATAGTGAGCCACAGATGGAGTCTGTTGCGGATCTTGGGACGTTAACGGCTGGTAGTCGATCTTGATCTGTTCAAAGTTTCCCACATTCCCGACAAACGGCAAATGATCGCGGCTGACACAGCGAATGCCTTGGCGAGATTGATTGCTAGATGTATCGACTTGCTGTGTCCAGTTTTGGTCGTTAATACAACGGGTTAAGCGTTGTCCATTCTCTTGCTGCGCCGCCGCATCGAATGCTTGGTTGATTTGACTTCGGTCATAGCTTGCGCCAATGCAGTGCTGTTGAGTTTTGGGGTTGTGCGGTGTCATATAGCCGTCGTAACACAACACGCTGCTCAGCTTTTGCAATGTTTCTGAGGTTGGAATATGGCTCACTTGTCCTTTCACTTTGCCAAGTGGCAACGCTTGTGTTTGCTCGAAATGGTCAAATTGATGACCGTTTGCAATGACCACACACTGATGGTGCTTTTCGTTACCATTAATACTTAATGTCCACTGCCGCTGTATTTCATCCCAGCGCAAAGACTCCACCTCGTGATTGAAATAGGCGTTGAATCGCTCACTTTGGCTTAATTGGTCAAACAGGCCTTGTGTCAGTTGAGCAGGGCAAAGCCATCCTCCGAGTGGGTAATGTAAGCTGACCATGTCAGTCGGTAAGCCGACGTTTTGTAACGTTGTTTGTTGATCGCAGTAGTGCATTAGCTGAGGGTTAAATTTCCTTTCAAGCATCGCCATCTGTTTTTGGGTCGATTTTTCATCCCACATCAATTGAGTCACGCCACACCAATCATGATCAAAAGAGACGGTTTGCGCCATTTGCTCGACAAACTGCCGAGCAAACAGAAAAGCGGGCGCAAAAACGCGAGATACACCACTGTGGTTTTTATTCAGTAAGGGATAAACCGCACCTTGTCGGTTACCTGAAGCACCTTGAGCGGCTTTATCATCAGCGCAATATAGGCTGACGTTGATACCGCGACGATTGAGCATTTTAGCTAATGTGGCACTGGCAATGCCACCGCCGATGATCGCTACGTCGGTAACATTGGTCGTCGGCGCAATCGCAAACCAAGGTTTTATATTGCTGTACGGCGTTTTGTGTTCCAGTTGACCAGCAATCATCTCTCTTTTGGTGCCAAAGCCTTTCACTTTTTTCATCGAAAAGCCTGCTTCTATCAATCCGCGTCGTACAAAACCTGCGGCGGTAAAAGTGGCGCACGTGGCTTTGTGTTTCGCCAGTTTGGCCATATTCTCAAACAGCGTTTGATTCCACATTTCAGGGTTTTTACTGGGAGCAAAACCATCCAAAAACCATGCATCTACCACGCCTTGCTCGGTTGTTGGAACTTGCGGCATACACTCTTTGATATCACCGAACCAAAGATCAAGGGTAATGGCGCCATCATCAAGAACAATGCGATGACATTCTGGTACTGCAATCGGGTAGTGTTGTTGAAGCTTTTTCGCATAAGTCGCTAATTCAGGCCACGCTTGGTGCGCTGTTATCAAGTCGTGTTTATTGAGCGGATATTTTTCAAAACTGATAAAATGCAGCGCTTGCAATGGCGCATTTGGGTTTTGTTGCCTAAACGCATCAAATTCTTGCCATACAGCGAGAAAATTTAACCCAGTGCCAAACCCCGTTTCGGCAATGACGAATCGTTTTTGGTCATATTGGTGCCATCTTTGTGGTATATGATTTTGGGAAAGAAACACGTAACGCGTCTCTTCTAGGCCGTTAACGTTGGAAAAGTAAACGTCATCGAATTGGTCGGAAACGGGTGTGCCCGCTTCATTCCAACCCAGTGTTGCGTTGGTTATGCTGGTCATAATGGTGTAATTCTGTGAAATCGGGCGATATATAGCTCGAGATTGTACGAATTTCTGGGAAAGCTGACCACTTTTGTTATTCTTCTTAGTTATTATCTAAGCGAATTTTGAATTATAGGAATGTCACATGAAACGAGTCGTAATCACCGGTATGGGTATTGTTTCAAGTATCGGTAACAACGTCGAAGAAGTTTTAGCGTCTCTAAAAGCAGGCAAATCAGGTATTACTGATTCTGAGCAGTTCAAAGAGAACGGTTTACGCTCTCAAGTGTGGGGTAGCCTGAAAATGAACCCTGCTGACCATATTGATCGCAAACAAATGCGTTTTATGGGTGATGCGGCCGCGTTTGCATACCTATCAATGGAACAAGCGATTGCCGATTCAGGTTTAGCACCAGAGCAGGTCTCTAATGACCGCACTGGTATTGTGGCTGGTTCTGGCGGTGCGTCGTCGTATAACCAAGTTATTGCTGTCGACACATTGCGCACAAAAGGCGTGAAGCGCGTTGGTCCTTACATGGTTCCACGTACTATGTCTTCGACTGTTTCAGCCTGTCTTGCTACGCCATTTAAAATCCGTGGCGTCAACTACACCATGAGCTCCGCTTGTGCGACGTCGGCTCACTGTATTGGTCACGCAATGGAACTTATCCAATTGGGTAAGCAAGATGTTGTGTTTGCAGGTGGTGGTGAAGAGCTCGATTGGTCTTTAACTATGATGTTTGATGCAATGGGTGCGTTGTCAACTAAGTACAACGAAACACCAGAAAAAGCGTCACGTACTTACGATGCTGACCGCGATGGTTTCGTGATTTCAGGTGGCGGCGGCATGGTTGTGGTTGAAGAGCTTGAGCATGCACTGGCTCGCGGCGCAAAAATTTACGGTGAAATCGTCGGTTACGGTGCGACATCCGATGGCTACGACATGGTGGCTCCATCAGGTGAAGGCGCTGTGCGTTGCATGAAGATGGCAATGCAAGCGGTAGATAGTGTGGATTATGTCAATACACATGGTACTTCCACACCTGTCGGTGATGTAAAAGAGTTGGGTGCCATTCAAGAAGTGTTCGCTGGCAACAGCCCAGCTATCTCGGCAACAAAAGCAATGACTGGCCACGCATTGGGTGCGGCAGGTGTGCATGAAGCCATCTACTCTACCTTGATGCTTCACCACGGCTTTATCGCGCCAAGCATCAACATTGACAATTTAGATCCAGCGGCTGATGGCCTTGATATTGTGACCGAAATGCGCGAGCAAGAGCTAACCACTGTGATGTCTAACAGCTTTGGGTTTGGCGGTACGAACGCGACGCTAGTGATCAAAAAGTATCAAGGCTAATGTGCCTACACACCTCTAATAAAAAGGTTTCCAGAGCGGGTCAGCTTAGCTGATCGAACAGACGCAGACTCTGTCCCATGGAGAGCGGGACGGGATCCTTTTGTTCTGGGTTTTTGCCCGGTTTCCGTGAGGAGCCGGGCATTTTTATGGAAAGCGGGATTTCTTCTCGACAGTCTGTGCGCTTTTCTGCACAATTCCTTCAATTTCGAAAATTGTGAACTCCGCTATGAAAATCCTTATTGATGAAAACATGCCTTATGCTGAATCGTTATTTAGCCAGCTTGGTGAGGTGGTGTTGAAACCCGGTAGAAGCTTAACGGCTGATGATCTTATCGACGTTGACGCCTTGATGATTCGTTCTGTTACGAAAGTAAATCAAGCACTATTAGCGAAAGCCAATAAATTAAAGTTTGTTGGTACGGCGACGGCAGGTATGGACCACGTTGATCAAGCGCTTTTGGCTGAAAGAGGCATCTTTTTTACTGCTGCTCCGGGGTGTAATAAGGTGGGAGTGGCTGAGTATGTTTTCAGTGTATTGATGGTGTTAGCACAGCAGCATGGTTTTTCTGCCTTAGAGAAAACCGTTGGCATTATTGGTGCTGGTCAAGTCGGCAGCTATTTAGCCGAGTGTTTAGCGGGGATTGGCATTAATGTGCTGCTCAACGATCCCCCCAAACAAGCACAGGGTGATTGCCGCGAGTTTACTCATCTTGATGTTTTACTTGATAAAGCGGATGTCATTACGCTGCATACACCCATTACTAAAAGTGGTGAATGGCCAACTCATCACTTGATTGATGAAGTTCGACTTGCCCAGTTGCGCAGTGATCAGATTTTGATCAACGCGGCTCGTGGCCCTGTGGTGGATAACCAAGCGCTGAAACAACGCCTACAGAAAAATGATGGTTTTATTGTCGCTTTAGACGTGTTTGAATTTGAACCTGAAGTGGATATGGAGCTGCTGCCTTTGCTCGCCTTTGCGACGCCGCATGTGGCTGGCTATGGGTTAGAAGGTAAAGCCCGAGGCACGACCATGATTTTCAATAGTTTTTGTGAGTATCTTGGCGATGACCATTGCGCGAATGCCAGTAGTTTATTACCCGAGACTCCCATTGCCAAAGTGTATTTATCTCGCGGTTGGGATGAGGAAACATTACACAGTTTAACCCAATTGATTTATGACGTACGCAAAGATGACGCCTTGTTTCGCCGTGAAATTGGCAAACCAGGTGCTTTTGATCAAATGCGTAAACTTTATTGGGATAGAAGAGAATATAGCGCGATGACTGTCGTCGGTAGTGAGTCGTGTGATCTCACTCCCTTAGCTAAATTAGGTTTTAAAACAGAGGTAACAAATGAGCCAAGAATTTAATATCGCTATTTTAGGAGCAACCGGCGCGGTTGGTGAAACCATGCTTGAAGTGCTCAAAGATCGCAAATTCCCCGTTGGTGAACTTTACCTACTTGCCAGTGAGCGTAGTGAAGGTAAATTCTACCGCTTCAATGGTAAGACCATACAAGTACAAAATGTTGAAGATTTCGATTGGTCACAAGTTCAGATTGCACTGTTTTCCGCTGGTGGTGAATTGTCCGCAAAATGGGCTCCTATTGCCACAGAAGAAGGCGTGGTAGTCATCGATAACACCTCACATTTCCGCTATGAGTACGATATCCCACTTGTTGTGCCTGAAGTGAACCCTGAAGCGATTGCGGATTTCCGTAACCGCAATATTATTGCGAACCCAAACTGCTCAACCATCCAAATGTTGGTGGCGTTAAAGCCGATTCACGACGCTGTGGGTATCGAGCGAATTAACGTATCAACTTATCAGTCCGTTTCAGGAGCTGGGAAGTCAGGCATTGATGAGTTGGCGGGACAAACCGCAAGGCTGTTAAACGGTGTTTCGGCCGATCCTGATGTGTTTAGCCAGCAAATTGCGTTTAACTGCATCCCACAAATCGACCAGTTTATGGATAATGGTTACACCAAGGAAGAGATGAAAATGGTGTGGGAAACGCAAAAAATATTCAATGACTCAACCATTATGGTCAACCCAACTTGTGTACGCGTGCCAGTTTTTTACGGCCATGCTGAGTCACTGCATATTGAAACACGCTTACCGATTGATGCTGAGCAAGTTATTGAGTTATTAGAGAAAACTGAAGGTATTGAAGTATTCAGCGGGAATGATTTCCCCACGCAAGTTCGCGATGCGGGAGGGAAGGATACGGTTCTTGTAGGGCGTATTCGCAACGATATCAGTCACCACAGTGGCATTAACATGTGGGTAGTGGCAGATAACGTGAGAAAAGGCGCTGCAACAAATGCGGTACAAATTGCGGAAGTGTTGATTCGAGATTATTTCTAATTAATACCTAGTAAAAAGGAGTGGCTTACCACTCCTTTCTCTCTACACAAAAAAGCCGAGTGATTGATTCACCCGGCTTTTTTATTATCGTCCAGCTCAAGGCTGAGAATGATGGCTATCTTTTTGACTTGTGCGCGTTAGGGTTCTGCTTGCAACTGCCGTCGGCACATTTACCATATAGATAAAGGCTGTGATTGGTGAGCTGTACATTATATTGCTCAGCAATCTCTCTTTGGCGTTGTTCGATCACCTCATCTGAAAACTCAATCACTTCACCACAATCTAAGCACACTAAGTGGTCGTGGTGGTGTTGTGTTGAAAGTTCAAAAACGGATTTTCCACCTTCAAAATGGTGACGAGTGACAATACCCGCATCATCAAATTGGTTTAATACTCGATAAACAGTCGCAAGACCGATTTCTTCACCAAGATCAATCAATTTCTTATACAGTTCTTCAGCGCTGATATGTTGGCATTCAGGCTGCTGTAGCACTTCTAAAATTTTTAGCCTAGGAAGGGTAACTTTAAGACCTGCATCCTTGAGCGCTTGGTTATTATCTGACATACACTTTCCTGTTGATGATCTGCAGCAGTTAACAGAATTCATAATTGCGATCATTATAGGGGAGTCACTGCTAACAATAAACCACGAAGTTCAAAGGGTTACTTTATATTTGTCACAAAGCCGCGCAATATCACTGATATAACAGCTCTTACCAGTTACAATTGCGTAACATTTATTAGTGATTGAGTCGATAGGTTTAAAAGGTGAGCACGGAATGAATCACTCTTTAGCAAGATTTTATAAGCCAAATATTGTTAAGTGGGCGTTAAATAGCTGGCCTCCTTTTTGGGGCGCTGGTATCCACATTGATGAAATTAGTAGCGACTTCCGTCAGGTGAAAATGCGCTTAAAGCTGCGGTGGTGGAACAAAAATGCCAATCGCACTCAGTATGGTGGCAGCATTTTCTCTCTTACTGACCCTGTTTACTCTTTGATGTTAATGGGGATTTTGGGTGAGCAATATTATGTATGGGACAAAGAGGCCAGCATCAACTTTATCAAACCGGGCCATTCTGATTTGTATGCGGAGTTTCTGATAACGCAAGACCAACTGGATTCAATCTTAGTGAGCACGGCCAATGGGGATAAATGCTTTCCGGAATTTGTTATCCATGTTAAGGATACCAAAGGCGAAGTGGTCTCTGAAGTGCAACGTAAATTGTACGTGCGCAAAAAACCTAAATACAGAGAAGAGAGTGATGCAGACAAAATGGTTACTTTTTGTGACCGCTAAGGCTGTTCATTCTGCATTTGGCACAGCTCAATCCAAGCTTCGGCGGTGCGAGAAACGTACCGTTCCGCGTGCCATATTAATCCTAAGTGCCAATCAATACTGGGTGTCATCGGTTTGACTAAGACGCCTTCTCCTTGAATTCGTCGACAAAGTGGTTCGGGTAGAAAAGCAACGCCTACGCCACTTTTGACCAACGCGACTAAAAAATCCCATTGGCTGCTGCGCGCTGCAACTTGTGGTGTAAATCCGTGTTGTAGGCAGAATGAGTGGATGTAGTCACTCAGCGTAAAATCATGGGTATAGAGGTAAAATGGCTCATTTTGTAGTTGCTCCCAACCGATGGCTTCTTGCTGCTTCCAAGGAGATGAATCGGGGAGTACGGCGCAAATGGGGTAACTGTCTAAGGAGAGTGACCGCAGATTGTCAATCGGATGAGGCGAAAGCATGGTCACGGCTACGTCAATTTCGCCATTGAGAATAGCTTGCTCTATTTTACGTCCGCCATACTCAACGATGGTGAGCTCTACATGAGGGTAGGTTTGACGGTATTGGCGGATCAGACCTGCGTAAAGGTGTCCAACCATTGGTGGAATACCGAGATGCAGTTGTCCCCGCTTTACCTGATTGAGATCGACCAATTCGGCTTCTAACTGAGACATCTGCGCTAAGATCTCTAGCGCTCTTTGATAGACAACCTCTCCTGCATCGGTAAGCCAGAAACGTCGACCTTCACGATGTAATAGTGGCTGTTCAATTTCCTGCTCTAGACTGCGGATCATCTTACTGATGGTGGGTTGGGTGACGAACAGTTGCTCGGATGCGCGGGTAAAGCTTTGTTGATTGACCAACTCAACAAAATAGCGCAGTGCTTTAATATCCATAATATCTCCTTTTTATCATTCCATTTTGGCATGAAAATGATAATAAAAAGTCATTTTACGATGGTTTTATGGCTTAATATAATGTGACTAATTTCACAAAACGGCATTAGTCTCATCATGCAAAGAATAAGAAACAGCCAAAGAGTAAAAAACAATCTGCAAACAGTGGTACAAGTTGCTGCGTTATCAATGATCTGGTTTTTGGCGGATTTTCTAGTCAGCACTTTTCATATTCCTTTACCAGCAAATTTAACTGGCATGCTATTGCTGTTAACTTTAGTGATTATGCGAGTTGTAAAAGTTGATTGGCTGCGCAAGGGAGCAACTTGGTTATTGGCGGAAATGCTGTTGTTCTTTGTACCAGCGGTCATTGCGGTCGTTAACTATCAAGAGTTAATGCAACAGCAAGGGTTACGAATTATGGCGGTACTTGTCATCAGTACCATCATGGTCATTGCTATTACTGCTTGGACCGTTGATAAAATGTATCGTTTAGAGCTGATATTAGCGCGTAGAAAAAGCAACCGGGCAATACGCCTAACCAAAGTGGAGCGTTCATCATGAGCTCACTACTTACCACAACGCTGCTTGGTGTATTTTGCTTGCTGTTAACCTTGGCTTTTTACTATGGCAGCAAGTGCCTTTATCAACGTAAACGTTCTATTTTTTTAATGCCGCTGCTATTGGCCCCTATATTGTTAGTGGCTGTTGTGATGATCTTTCACATCCCTTACCAAACCTATATGGCAGAATCTCATTGGTTATTGTGGCTACTTGGTCCGGCGACAGTGGCTTTTGCTATTCCGGTCTATGACAACCGATTGTTGATCAAGCGCCACTGGCTCTCTCTATCCGTGGGAGTGATCGTATCGGTTGTGGTGGCTGTGGGAAGCACGGTTTTGTTGGCTCGTTGGTTTGAATTACCCGATATGCTTCAGCGCAGTTTAGCGATGCGCTCGATTACCACGCCTTTTGCTGTTGAGGCAACGAAGTCAATTAGTGGGCAAAGTGATCTGACTGCTCTGTTTGTGGTACTTACTGGGGTGATAGGCATGGCGGTAGGTGAAGTGGTGTTAGCGTTATTATCCATTCGCTCTGGGCTTGGTAAAGGAGCCAGTCTTGGCGCTTCCGCGCACGGTGCAGGAACGGCAAAAGCGTATCAAATTGGCAATGCTGAAGGGGTAGTGTCGAGTGTGGTGATGATGATTGCGGGTATGGTCACTGTGTTGCTTGCTCCATTTATCGGCCGTCTACTTTGGTAAAGAAAAGAGTGCTGTTGTATACGGGTCAATAAAAAATCCCCTCGCAAGGGGATTTTTTATGTTTAAGAGATTAGCCTTCAAGTTCAGCTAAACACATCTCTTCATAAATCTGCTTAACCCATGTGCTGACGCGCTGTTCAGTCAGCTCTGGTTGACGATCTTCATCGATGCATAAACCAATAAAGTGGCTATTGTCACCTGCAACCAAGGCTTTAGAGGCTTCGAATTCATAACCTTCAGTTGGCCAGTGGCCAATAATCGTTGCACCTTTGCTTTCGATAATGTCACGCACTGTACCCATCGCGTCACAGAAGTATTCAGCGTAGTCTTCTTGATCGCCGCAACCGAAAATAGCAACTAATTTCGTCGAGAAGTCGATCGCTTCTAATTCTGGGAAAAAATCATCCCAATCACACTGCGCTTCGCCGTAGTACCAAGTAGGGATACCCAGTAACAATAAGTCAAAATTATCAATGTCTTCTTTGCTGCTTTTCGCAATATCTTGAACGTGAACGAGCTGCTTACCCAGTTGCTTTTGAATCATTTTCGCAACGGCTTCAGTATTACCGGTATCGCTACCAAAGAAGAGGCCTACACTTGCCATAGAATCATTACCTTTAATTTGTCATTTTCTGGCGGATGAGCGTGTTCTTTACCCCAGTCCGGTGCCTTCCCAACTGAGTTGGATAAGTCCTTTAAGGATAAAGCCAGCACAACCTAAAAACAGAACTAGCCATACAATACGGCGCCCAAATGGCGGTACATTACCTTGCTTAAGGACATCTTTTATTGCCATACCGATAAGGAAAAATATAGACGCAAAAAGAAGATCGAGTCCAATCGACTCAAGCATGTTCATGTAGTCGTACAGCATGGGTATCCTTTATGCCAATTTGCTTGAGCGCACTATAACACTGTTATTCGTCAAAGTTAATGCGCGCATTGGTACCTATTTCACACTTGTTGTTTCACAGTAAAGCGGCTAGCTGCCAATGAACTTCCTGATCGCTCGTAAAACTTCAACGGGCTTTTCTGCGTGTAGCCAGTGCCCTGTGTTGGCGATGACGTGCGCTTTCGCTTGGCTAAACTGCTGCTGGATCATTTCTTGGTGTTCCGGTAGCAGATAATCAGAGTCGCTGCCTTTAACCAATAAGGTTGGAACAGAGCTGCAAGGGATTGGTTCCCAGCCTAAAATATTCCAGTAATTTTTTTCAATGGCGGGAACATTAAAGCGCCAGCTCATTACACCATCTTCTTGTTTAAATAACGATTTACTGAGAAATTGTCGTACGCCTTCTAGCTCAATATGTTGCGCTAAAATGGCCATGACCTCTGCTCGCGAGGTAGGCTGCTGCGCAATAACCGCGTTGAGCCCCGCCAGTACGTTATCATGTTTCCGATGCTGATAGCTGACGGGTGCCATATCTAAAACCACCAGTTTGGCGACTTTGGATGAGGCGATGTCAGCCAGCTTCATGGCAACTTTACCGCCCATTGAATGGCCAATCAGCGTGACAGAATCACAAGCTAACTCTTCGAGTAAACTAGCAACATCGAATGCCATGCTCGCGTAATCATGTTCCTCACTGTGAAATGATTGACCGTGATTACGCAAGTCAATACTCAATACTTGGTGATCGGCTTTTAGGTCTCTTGCAAGTAAACCTAGGTTGTCTAAATTGCCGAATAAACCATGGATCAAAACAACGGTGTGACCTTCACCTTCGAGTTTGTAATTAAGAAGTGCTGACATTTTATCTTATTAGTGATTGGTTTAACGTAGAGTATCAGTGAAGATCTCGCTATAATCCCTCAGAGTTTAAACATTGAGATTGTGAAAAGCGAATGAAAACAATTGAGGTTGATGAGGATCTATACCGTTATATTGCCAGCCAAACCCAACATATTGGAGAAAGCGCGTCGGATATTTTACGCCGTTTGCTCAATGTTGACGGTAAAGTGTCTGCAGCAGCGGTCGTGACGCAAGTAAGTACCGAGCCCAAGGGCATTGTTGTGAGTAAAGATGCCGTACAAGAGATACAGATTGATAGCGTAAAAGAGATGCGTTCTTTGCTCATTTCTGATGAATTTGCGGCTTTGAAAAAAGCAATTGATCGTTTTATGTTGGTGCTTTCAACCTTATACCGTATCGATCCAGTAAGTTTTGCTGAAGCGACCTTAGTGAAAGGACGTAAGCGTGTGTATTTTGCTGACAACGAGCAAACCTTGCTTGCTAGTGGGCAGACAACCAAGCCAAGAGCGATTCCAAACACACCATTTTGGGTCATTACCAATAACAATACTAGCCGCAAACAACAGATGATCGAGCAGCTGATGGTATTGATGAATTTCCCGAGTGACATTATTGAGAAAGTGACGCACTCAATCTGATTTGTGCCCATTCATAGATAAAAATCTGATTCAAGCCTCATACTGCGGACCACTAAGTCCGTATCATGAGGCTTTTTATTTCGTTGTTATTTTAAGAAAGGATGTCAAAAATGGCTATGCACCCACGCGCCGGACAAAAAGCACGGCAGGAAGACTTACATAATATCCCTGCGCTCGTTGCAAACTACTTTTTACTTCAACCTGATGCGGCTAACCCAGACCATAAAGTACAATTTGGTACTTCGGGGCATCGTGGTTGCGCGGATAAATCGACATTTAACGAAAACCACATTCTTGCTATTGCTCAAGCGGTAGCAGAAGTGCGCGCTCAGCAAGGAACCACTGGGCCGATTTTTGTCGGAAAAGACACGCACGCACTCTCTGAGCCTGCTTTTTCTAGTGTACTTGAAGTACTGATCGCTAATGAAATTGAAGTGATCGTTCAACAGGATAATGGCTATACGCCAACGCCGGGTATTTCACACGCAATCTTGACTCATAACTTGAAGCACGCGCAAAAAGCTGATGGCATTGTGATCACGCCTTCTCATAATCCACCACAAGATGGTGGTATTAAATACAATCCTACCCATGGCGGCCCTGCTGAAGGGGAAATCACCCAAGCGATTGAAAACCGAGCCAATGAGATCATTGCAGAAGGTATGCAAGGCGTGAAGCGTCTGCCTATTATGTCGGCAAAGCAATCGCCGCTGTTTAAACAAGTTGATCTTGTAAAACCTTATATTGATGACTTAGTGAATGTGATTGATATGGAGGCCATCCAAAAAGCCAATCTAAAACTGGGTGTTGATCCGCTCGGTGGCAGTGGTATTGATTATTGGCGTCAAATTGGCAAAGCGTATCAGCTTGATTTAACACTGGTGAGCGAAGCGGTGGATCCGACATTCCAATTTATGTCACTCGATAAAGATGGTGTAGTGCGTATGGACTGTTCTTCTCCTTATGCAATGGCGGGGTTATTAGCGTTAAAAGATCAGTATGATCTCGCGTTTGGTAATGACCCTGACTACGACCGCCACGGCATTGTCACTCCGAAAGGTTTGATGAATCCAAACCATTTCTTAGCCGTATGCATCGATTATCTGTATCGTCACCGCAAACAATGGCGTAAAGAAGTGGCTGTTGGTAAAACGTTAGTATCAAGTGCATTGATTGACCGTGTGGTCGCCGATCTTGGCCGTGAGCTGTGTGAAGTACCTGTCGGCTTTAAGTGGTTTGTTGATGGCTTATACAGTGGTCACTTCGGTTTTGGTGGTGAAGAGAGCGCAGGTGCGTCATTCCTGCGTAAAGACGGAACGCCTTGGTCAACGGATAAAGACGGTATTATCCTTTGCTTACTGGCGGCAGAAATCACCGCTGTCACAGGTAAAAATCCGCAGCAATATTATGAAGATCTGGCCGCGAAACATGGAGAGTCTAAATATAGTCGTATTCAAGCTGTCGCAAATGGCCCGCAAAAAGCAGTGCTGAGCAAATTATCGCCAGAGATGGTCTCTGCGCAAACATTAGCAGGAGATGAGATCACAGCCCGCTTGACGCATGCTCCCGGCAATGGCGCAGCCATCGGTGGATTAAAAGTGACCACTGATTATGGCTGGTTTGCTGCTCGTCCATCAGGCACAGAAGATATTTATAAGATCTATTGTGAAAGTTTTAAGGGCGATGAGCACCTCAAGCAAATCGAAGCGGAAGCGCAACAGATTGTTAATCAAGTCTTTGCCGACGCTGGTTTGTAAGCAAACTTATCAATTAGAATAGGCGGCCAGAAGCCGCCTGTTTTATATTTAGTCGTCTACTATCTTGGTTAAAGCTGAGGCCAACTGTCTGGAACGATGAACCAGAACTTTCCGCTGTCACTTTGGCAATGCACAAAACCATGCTCTTCATTTGCTGTGTAACGCGCGCAGTTTTTACCTTTTCCGCTAATCCATTGAGGCTTTTCCAGTAAGAATAACGCTTCATCTATTTGATGTGACTGGCTTTGATAACACCAAAAACCAGCAATTTGTGACGGGTTGAGTTTATAACCTAGGCATTCACTAGGAACAGGCTCATCGTGAAAAGGGTTTACATATAAGCGCCCTTGCATCAGTAAATGACGGCTAACGTCACGCCAAAGTGGGTAAGCCGCACTAAATTGGGCTGATTGGGAAAGGGTCAATTGGTGGTTCAGCATATGTTCAAGTTTGAGATCTAATCGATCTTGAGCATTGGGAC